>JAEZXM010000431.1 GCA_023419875.1 Pseudomonadota bacterium
GAGCGATCAACCGGGTCGTTCGCTGCAGGATCTGGTGCGCAAGGCGGCTCCTCGACGATCGGTTGCTGCGGAGATCTTACCCAGCGTGCAGCAGTCGCAGTGCTCGACCACGACCGGTCATGTTCGAGAGGTGGTACCGTGCCGAGTCACTGCGCGTTTGCGCCTCCTTCGAAAGGGATCTCCCATGCGCCACCTTGCGCTCCTTCTGCCGGCCCTGCTCGTCGCATGCGCCACGTCCCACGAGCACACGGGCTTCCACTTCCAGGGGTCGGCCGGATTCGCGGCCATCGGCGACGAAGGCATCGGTGGCACCGTCTCGGCTGCCGGAGGTGCCGCGGTCCAGCCGAACCTGATCCTGGGCGCCCAGGTCTGGGGCAGCGGCGTGGGCGTGATCATCGAGGAGACCGAGCAGTACGGGTTCGGCCCGATGCTCAAGTACTACTTCATGCCCGCGAACGTGTACGTCTCGGCCACTCCATCGTTCGTCTGGGCCACGCGGAGCGGTCTGTTCGACGAGGGCCGAGAGGAATGGGGCTTCGGTCTTCGCGCCGCCATCGGCAAGGAGTGGTTCGTCAGCGAAGGCTGGGGCCTCGGCATCGGCGGTGTCTTCGACGTGACGACCGCCACCTTCGAAGACGACGATCGCTCCACAGCCATGGGCGGCGCGGTGGTGTTCTCGGCCAGCTTCGACTGAACGCGAGAGTGGCGCCCGCGGGGGCGCCGCTCGAACCAGGCGGGTCGCGATCCTCCATGACGCCGGGCCCGTGCCAATCGTACTCGCTGTGCGAGGGCTCCCGGCGATCGCGGCCGTCTGCCTGCTCGCCTGCAACGGCGACGGAGCGTCGAATTCGCTGACGGTGGACGTCGTGGCGGAGCAGAACCCGCTCAACGTTCTCTCCCAGCGGCTTCGCGTCCACGCGCCGGGCGGGGCGACGGCGGTGGGGGAGTGGTCCGAGGACGGGATCGTCCGCAGGAGCGCCCCCACCCAGGTGTCGGCCGGCGGCGAGGCGGTGGTCCACCTGCTCGGTCTCCGGCCCTCCACGCGGTACCGGGCCGTGGTGGAGATCGAGGGGCCCGCGGGAACGCAGCGCTCGGATCCGGTGACGTTCACCACCGGTCCCCTTCCGCCCGAGCTGGCGCAGGTGTCGCTCTCGGTCTCCGGTGATCCGCCCGACGGCTACCTGCTCGTGGATCTGCTCACCGGCTCGCCGGGCATCCTGGTCGCCTTCGACGGCCGTGGCGAGCTGCGCTGGTATCGCGCCTTCGAAGGCGCCGCCCCGGTCGTCGAGGCGAAGCAGCTTCCGGGCGGGAACATCCTGGCCTTCCTCGGCTCCAGCACGGGCTGGAATCCGGTCCACGGCGAGTACCTCGAGCTCGCTCCCTCCGGCGAGGTCCTTCGCACGTTCCGCGCCACGCCGCCCTTGTACACGGACGGTCATGAGGCCCTCCTCACGGACCCGGGGACCGCGGACGAGCGGCTCCACCTCTTCGGCTACGAGAGCCGCATGGTGGATCTGGCTCCATTCGGCCTCTCCGGGACCGGCCCGGTCGTGGGCCACAACCTGCAGCGCCTCCGCGCCGATGGCGAGGCCGAGTTCGACTGGAGCGCCTTCGACCACGTCGGGTTCGACGAGCTGGTGAACCCGGTCTCGGGCTCGATCCTGGACGGCGACTACGACCACCCCAACTCGCTCCACATCGACTCCCAGGGGAACTATCTCGTTTCCTTCCGGAACCTCGACGCGCTCTTCCTGGTGCACCGGGACACGGGGGACGTCCTCTGGAGGCTGGGAGGGAACCGGAGTGACTTCACCATCCTGGACGATCCGCTGCGCGGATTCTCCGGCCAGCACGACGCGCGCTTCCTCCCGGACGGAAACCTGCTCCTCTTCGACAACGGCACGCTCCACGATCCGCCCACCACACGGGCGGTGGAGTACGAGCTCGACCTCGGCGCGCGGACTGCGCGGCGCGTGTGGGAGTTCCGCGCCGCCGCCTTCAACGCCTTCACCGGCTCCGCGGTCCGCGACGATGCCGGAACCACCTGGGTGGGCCTGTCCATGACCGGCGAGGTGGTCCGCGTGGCGCGGGACGGGACGACGCTGTGGACCGCCCGCCTCTCGCGCCGAGGCGAGCCGGCCGCGTTCTATCGCGCGGTTCCGATTGGATCGCTCTACGGGGCCTGCGAGGGCTGCCGCTGAGACCAGGGGTCGCCTCGACTTCCAGGCTCTGCTCGAGCCGGTCACGCAGCTCGCCCCTCCGCGGTCGAACGGATCGAAGGCCGCCGCGAACGGAGGCGGCGCCCCGCTGCAGCCTCCGCCGGAGCTCGCGCGGCGGGTGCGCGAGGCGCTGCAGCTCCCGCCCGAGGGGTGAGCAGGAGAACGTTTCGGGGCCTCTCCCACGCGCGCGGCCCCTCGCGTGGCGAGGCGCGCTATGTTCTCCCGCTCATCCACGAAAGGGCGTCCTCCATGAAGGTGTCCAGGCGGCGGTCCCGGTGTCTTGCGGCGGTGCGCGTGCTCGCGGTCCTCGGCTGTGTCTCCGCCGGCGCCGCGGCGCGCGCGGAGGAAAAGGCGGCGACGGCGCTCGAGCAGGAGAAGGCGAAGGGGAAGGCGTACCTGGCCAGGGCGGCGAAGGAGAAGGGCGCGGAGCGCACCTCCAGCGGGCTCGTGTACGTCCCGCTGAAGAAGGGCACCGGCGCGAGCCCGAAGGCGACCGACACGGTGCGGGTCCACTACCGGGGCACGTTCATCGACGGGAAGGAGTTCGACTCGTCGTACTCCCGAAACGAGCCCACGGAGTTCCCGCTGAACCAGGTCATCCCCTGCTGGACGGAGGGGGTGCAGAAGATCAAGGTCGGTGGGAAGGCGAAGCTCGTCTGCCCCTCGGAGATCGCCTACGGGGATCGCGGGGCGGGCGGAGGGCTCATCCCCGGCGGCGCGACGCTGGTGTTCGAGGTGGAGCTGCTGGGGATCGTGGGGAAGTAGCGCAGCGCTCGGGCGAAGACGGGGGCGCCCCGTCGCCGGGGTGCGCGTGCTCACCAGGATGTCGGTGAGGCTCCGCGCGATCGCCGGGCAGGTGTACCCGCGTTGCGCCCGTATGGCGAACCGTCACGGCGCTCCGCTCGCCCATCGGAGAAACGAAGAGGGGCGCCCGCGGGCGCCCCTCGGTGTTCTCGGGAGTCGATACGGACGGCCTACGCCCGCCCCGCGGACCCGAGCACGTTCTGGTTCTTGCCCTTGTAGACTTCCTTGAGGGCGTCGCGCGCCGGGCCGAGGTACTTGCGGGGATCGAACTCGCCGGGGTTCTTCGCGAACACCTCGCGGACGGCGCCGGTCATCGCCAGGCGGCCGTCGGAGTCGATGTTGATCTTGCAGACCGCGGAGGCGGCGGCGCGGCGGAGCTGGGACTCGGGGATGCCGACCGCGTCCTTGAGCTTCCCACCGTAGGCGTTGATCTGCTTCACCTTCTCGACCGGCACGGACGAGGCGCCGTGGAGGACGATGGGGAAGCCGGGGATGCGCTTCTCGATCTCCTGGAGGATGTCGAACCGGAGGTCGGGCGGGACGAGCACGCCGTCGGCGGTGCGGGTGCACTGCTCGGGCTTGAACTTGGTGGCGCCGTGCGAGGTGCCGATGGAGATGGCGAGCGAGTCGACGCCCGTCTTCTTCACGAAGTCCTCGACCTGCTCCGGCTGCGTGTAGTGCGAGTGTTCGGCGGAGACGTCGTCCTCGACGCCGGCCAGGACGCCCAGCTCGCCCTCGACGGTGACGTCGTGCTTGTGGGCGTAGTCGACGACCTGCTTCGTGAGCTCGACGTTCTTCTCGTACGGGTGGTGCGAGCCGTCGATCATCACCGAGGAGAAGCCGCTGTCGATGCAGTCCTTGCAGAGCTCGAACGTGTCGCCGTGGTCGAGGTGGAGGACGATCGGGATCGGATGGCCGAGCTCCTTCGCGTACTCGACCGCGCCCTGGGCCATGTAGCGGAGCAGGGTCTTGTTTGCGTACTTCCGCGCGCCGGAGGAGACCTGGAGGATGACCGGGGACTTGGTCTCGACGCAGGCCTGGATGATGGCCTGGAGCTGCTCCATGTTGTTGAAGTTGTACGCCGGGATCGCGTAGCCGCCCGCGACGGCCTTCTTGAAGAGCTCGCGGGTGTTCACGAGCCCGAGATCCTTGTAGCTGATCATGCGTTGCTCCTCTGGTCGGCCTGACGGACAGGCGGCTGGAAAGACGTTCGCCCCGGCTGCTTCAGGGCTCGAGCGGTGGGCGAGCGTGACACGTCCGGCCCGGCGGCGACAAGTAGGCGCGGCGCCGCAGTCCTGCCAGGGAAAACGAGCTCTTATCGGCCTTCGCGGCGTGCGTCAGGACGACTTGCGCCCGCCCAGAAACCGCTCCGTCGCGACCGCCCAGAGGACGGCGGCGAGGGCGAGGAAGGCGATCAGGGGGACGAGGTCGCTCTCGGCCCAGGGGAGAGCACCTGCGAGGTCGAACTCCTTCATGAAGTCACGTGAGCCCTTGGTCAGCTGCAGGAGCGCCAGAAGCATCCCCGTGATCGCGCCGCCGGCGATGAGGCCCGAGCTGAACAGCACCCCCGGTGCGCTCTCGGCCTCCCCGGCGGCGAGCCGCCGCCGGGCGGTCCGGTCGGCGGTCCAGCGGACGATCCCACCCAGCATGATCGGGGAGGAGGCCGAGATCGGCAGGTACACGCCAACCGCGAACGCCAGCGAAGAGACGCCGACGAGCTCCAGGATGACCGAGATGAAGACGCCGATGAGCACGAGGCCCCAGGGCATCCGCTGGTCCATGATGCCCTTGACGATGAAGGACATGAGGGCGGCCTTCGGAGCGTCGAACTTCTGCTCGACCGGCTCGCCGGTGTCACGCTTCGTGATCGTCCCGTTGATGCCCGGGTCCTCGAGGTAGCGGATCCGGCCCTCCGTGTCGACGAGGTACTTGCCGCTCGGCACGCCGTCGCGCGGCTCGTCGAGGCGGAGGACGCGATACTCCGCCGGGTCTCGCTCCGCCTCCGGCCCGTGGAGCCGCTGCGTCTCCCCGAGCGTCGAGGGATCGACGCGGAACTGCGGGTAGTCGCGCGCCGCGTAGACGGTGCCCGCCGCGTTCATCCAGATGAGGACGAGTCCGATGACGAGCGCGGAGGAGACCGTCCCGACCAGGATCGCGATCTGCTGCTTCCACGGCGTCGCGCCCACGTACCAGCCGGTCTTGAGATCCTGCGAGGTCGTGCCGCCGTTGGACGAGGCGATGCACACGACGGCGGCGATGGAGAGCGCGGCGATCTTCGAGGGCGTGTCCACCCAGCCGAGCGCCAGGAAGGCGAGGCTCGTGAGGAGCAGGGTGGCGACGGTCATGCCGGAGACCGGGTTCGACGAGCTGCCGATCTCGCCGGTGAGGCGCGAGCTCACCATCACGAACAGGAACCCGAAGACCACGACCAGCACCGCCCCGAGGACGTTGAGCCGCAGCGACGGGGCGAGCGTCAGCGCGATGACGACGGCCAGCGCCCCGCCGCCCCAGATCCAGGGCGGAAGGTCGCGGTCGGTCCGCGCCGCGGAGGCAGCGGCGCCGCCGCGCAGCCCCGAGAGCCCGCGGGCGGCTGCGCCGACGATGAGGGGCAGGGCACGGAGGAGCGAGATGATCCCGCCTGCCGCCACCGCGCCCGCGCCGATGTACAGCACGTAGGCGTCGCGGAGCTGGCCGGTGGTCATCTCCGAGATGAGCTTCGTGCCGGGGTAGATCGGCGCGTCCGCGGTCGAGCCGAAGAGGCGGATCGCCGGGAGGAGCACGAGGTACGAGAGCAGCCCGCCCGCCCCGAGCACGAGCGAGATGCGGGTGCCGATCACGTACCCCACGCCGAGGAGCGCTGGGTTGACCTCGATCGCGACGCTCGCGCCGGGGTAGATCGTGCCGAACGTGGCGCCGGCGGTGTCCTTGAACACCCGGAACGACTGGTACAGGAGCGCGAAGAGCGAGCCCAATCCGAGCCCGGCGAAGACGGTCCGCGCCGTGGTCCCGCCCTTCTCGCCCGAGATCAGCACCTCGGCGCAGGCCGTGCCCTCGGGATACGCGAGCCGCTTCGCCTCCCGGACCACGTGCGCGCGGCGGATGGGGATCATGAGGAACGTGCCGAGGATGCCGCCCAGCACCGCCACGAGCGCGGTGTGCAGGTAGTCGAGGTCGTAGCCCAGGATCAGCATCGCCGGCATGGTCACGCCCGCACCGAAGGCGATCCCCTCGCCGGCGCTGCCGGTGGTCTGGACGATGTTGTTCTCGAGGATGGTCGCGCGGCGGATCCGGAACATCCGGGAGAAGCCGCGGAACAGCGTGATCGACAGCACCGCCACCGGCACCGAGGCGGAGACCGTGAGCCCCACCTTGAGCACGAGGTACATCGAGCTCGCGCCGAACAGGATGCCGAGGACCGACCCGACGAGCACCGGGAGGAAGCGCAGCTCCGGCGGAGAGGCGCTCGCGGGGACGAAGGGCTGGTGCTCGGGTTCCGCGGGGGGCGGTGGGGAGGAGGCGGGGAGGGGCTCGGATTCGGGCATGGGCAGGGCTCCCTCGGGCACGTGCGTGCCAACTCTGGCACGAACAGGCGCCGGATGTCCGGCAGCGGGGTTCGCGAACAGGGACCCGCCGGGGTAGAGTCGAGCACGTTGGTGCGGATCTCCGCCGGAGGCTCGCATGCTCACCCTCGCCCTCGCTGCAGCGCTGACGGCCGGTTCACCCTCGCTCGATCCGGCCGGTCCGGGGTTCGACTGCGCGAAGGCGGCCGCGCCGGACGAGAAGCTCGTGTGCGGCACGCCGGAGCTCGCCCGCCTCGATCGGCGGCTGGCCGTGCTCTATTCGTGGCGGTCGGCGCTGGCGGACGCGCCGGCGCGGGATCGCGAGCGCAGCGCCCAGCGCGCCTGGCTCGCGAAGCGCGCCGCCTGTGCCGCTGGGGCGAAGGCACCGTCGAAGCCCGCCGACCGCGCCGCCTGCGTGGCGGCGGTCTACCCGGCGCGGATCGCCGAGCTGGAGAAGGCCACCGGCCCGGTGCCCGACGCGATTCTCGTGATGCGCCGGGCCCACGTGAAGGGGACGAAGCTGTGCGAGGAGGTCGACCTCGCGTGGCCCGAGCTGTGGGGGACCACGCTGCCCGGCGCCGCGGCGTTCAACGACTACTTCGCCGAGACGAGACCTTCCCCGGACTGCGTCGGTACGAACGACGACGCGGAGGGCCTCGGCCCCGGGTACACCGCCCGCTCGGCGTCGCCGAAGTGGGCGAACCAGCGGTTCGTCACCTTCGAACGATCGAACGAGCAGTACAGCGCCGGCGCCGCGCATCCCAACCACGCCTCGGAGCTGGTCACGTTCGACGTCACCGCGGGCCGGCCGATCGGCCCGGACGACGTCTTCGCCCCCGCGCCCGAGGCCCGAGCGAAGCTGATCGCGCTCGTCGAGAAGCGTTTCCAGAAGCAGGACGAAGAGCTCGATGTCGACGCGCTCCGCGCGAACGCGTTCGCGAAGGGGAAGTGGGCTTTCACCGCGACCGGGGCGATGGTGCACTTCTCGCCATACGAGATCGCCTCGTACGGCGCCGGCGACTTCGACGCGACGTTCACGTGGGAAGAGCTGCGGCCCTTTCTCCGTTTCGGGGCGCCTTTTCCACTACCGAAGGGCTGAGCCGGCGCTTGGCGATGCGCCCGCCGTCCACGAGTAGGCGGCCGATCTCGGATTCGCCCGCGCCCGGCGCGAGCCGCGCGCGCGGGATCGACGATAGCAGATGCCGCGTTCCCCGCGCAGTGAGCGCGGGAGCGTTGGGATAAGCTTCCGGCGTGTCCCTCGACCTCGCCGACATTCACCTGCAGACCCCCCGCCTTCTGCTCCGCGAGCTCGCGCTCGAGGACGCGCCCGCCGTGCAGGAGTGGGCGGCCGATCCGGAGGTCGCCCGGTACATGCCGTGGGGGCCCAACACGCCGGAGCAGTCGGAGGAGTTCCTCCGGAGCGTGGTGCCGACGCGGATGGAATCGCCGCGGAGGACGTTCGAGCTCGGGATCGTGCTCCGCGCCTCCGGGCAGCTCGCGGGCGCGTGCGGCATCCGGATCCGCGACGCGGACCATCGGATCGCCGATCTCGGCTACGTGCTCCGCCGGGATTGCTGGGGCCAGGGCCTCGCCACCGAGGCCGCCCGCGCGCTCGTGGAGTTCGGGTTCCGCGCGCTCGGCATGCACCGGATCTGGGCGACCTGCCACGTCGAGAACGCGCGCTCGGCCCGGGTGCTGGAGAAGGCCGGGATGGAGCGCGAGGGGCGGCTGCGCGAGAACGTGCAGAAGGGCGGCGTCTGGCGGGACTCTTTGCTGTACGCCGTCATCGACGGCGATCCGGGGTTCCGGCCGGTGCTGGTCGCGCCGCAGCGGTAGCCTTCATTCCACCTGCCCCGGGTGCTCCAATGCTTTCGGGGTAAAGCAGTTCACCGGGTGAACTGGCCTGCTGCTACACCCCGGCAATAGGCTGACTCCACGCGCATCCTCTGCCACCTCCGCCGCTTCAAGTCCCCCCCGCCCCCATCCCCTCCAGCTCCTGCCACCGCCCGTAGAGCCGCTCCACCTCCGCGGTCACCTGCTCCAGCTCGGTGCGGAGCCCGGCCACCGCGGCGC
>JAEZXM010000565.1 GCA_023419875.1 Pseudomonadota bacterium
ACGTCGTCGAGGCGGAAGGCTTCTCGCGCGACCTCTGCAGCTACGCCCGCGGCGACCTGGGGTCGCTCGTGAGCGGCACGTCGCCGGTCGGGCGGCTGCCCCGACCCGACCTCCTCGCCTGCTGCACCAACATCTGCCAGACCGTCCTCCACTGGTACCGGGACCTGGCGCGGCGCCTCTCGGTGCCGCTCGTGCTCGTGGACACGCCCTTCGTGTACGGCGAACCGTCGCCGCACCAGCTCGCGTACGTCGAGGATCAGCTCGAGGAAGCGATCGCAGTGGCGGAGCGCGTCTCGCGGCGCCGGCTCGACCGCGGCGCGCTCGCCGAGGCGGCGCGGCTCGGCCGCGAGGGGAGCGAGCTGTGGGGCGCGTGCCTCGAGACCGCCCGGGCGCGCCCCGCGCCGTGGACCGGCGTGGACGCCTTCTTCCACCTCGGCCCGATCGTCGTGCTCCGCGGCACCGAGGCATGCAACGCCTACTACCGCGCGCTCCTCGACGAGCTGCGCGACCGGGTGGCGAAGGGGATCGGCGGGCTCCGGGGCGAGGAGCACCACCGGCTCCTCTGGGACAACCTCCCGATCTGGTACGCCACCCGGGAGATCACCACGCACCTCGCGGAGCGCGGCTTCAACTTCGTCTGCACCACGTACACGAACGCCTGGGCCGAGGCGGGTCGGCTCATCGACCCCGCCGACCCCATCCGCTCGGCGGCGCGCTGCTACTCGCAGATCCTCCTGAATCGCGATCTCGCCGACAAGCTGCGCCTCCTTGCTCAGCTCGGGCGCGACTACGGGGTGGACGGCGCCGTGCTCCACAGCGATCGTTCGTGCAAGCCGTACTCGATCGGCCAGATCGATTTGAAGGATCGGCTCTCCGGCTCGCTCGGGATCCGGACCCTCCTGCTCGAGGCGGACCACGGCGACTCGCGCGCCTGGTCGGGCGAGCACGTCCTCCACCGGCTCACCGCGTTCATGGAGAGCTTCGGGTGACAGAGGCGAGCGCGATCGGCGTGGACGTGGGCTCGACCGCCGTCAAGGTGGTCGCCGTCGACGCCGCCGGGGCGCTGCTCGCGCGCCGTCTCGAGCCCACCGATCCGCGCATCGATCGGCAGGTTGGGCGCCTCCTCGCGGAGGTGCGCGCCGAGGTGGGATCCGACCTGCCCCTCGCCGCCACCGGGTACGGCCGGAAGCGCGTGCCCGGAGCGCGGGTTTTCACCGAGATCACCTGCCACGCCCGCGGCGCGTTCGCGCGCGCCCGGCGGCCCGCGCTGCTCGTGGACATGGGCGGGCAGGACACGAAGGTGATCCGGCTCGGTCCGGGCGGCGAGGTGGTGGACTTCGCCATGAACGACCGGTGCGCCGCCGGCACGGGCCGCTTCCTGGAGGTGATCCTCGGGCGGCTCCAGGTGCCGCTCGAGGGACTCGCGGAGCGCGTCGCGCGGACGTCGCGGGCGGTGCCCATCTCCAACACCTGCACGGTGTTCGCGGAGAGCGAGGTCATCTCGCTGGTCGCTGCGGGCGAGCCGCTCGACGGGATCGTGAAGGGGCTGCACGCGGCGCTCGCCTCGCGCGTCGCGGCGCTCGCGCGCCCGCGGGAGGGGGACGAGGTCCTGATGAGCGGTGGGGTGGCGCTGAACGGCGCGATGGTCGCGGCGCTCGCGGAGGCGCTCGGGCGGCCGGTGCAGGTGCTTCCCGAGCCCCAGCTGGTCGGGGCGCTCGGGGCGGCGCTGTCGGCGGCGCGGGAAGCGTGATGACGCTACCGCTCGTGCTCTCCGGCGAGCGCGGGATGGACGTTCAAGCGTCCGACGCGTCGTCCGGGCGCTCCTCCGGCGCCACCTTCACGCTGGAGAAGAACTTCTTCGCGGCTGCCGGCGGCTCGGGGGTCACGAACTCGACCGAGGCCGTGTACTCCTTGCCGTCGAGGTAGTAGAGCCAGGAATCCACCTGGCGGAACTGCCGGGACTCGCGCCACTTCAGGGGGAAGCCGCTGTCGTCGAGGACTTCCACCTTGGGCTGCGTGCGCAGGTACTCCTGGATCTGGGCCAGTTCCTCTTCCGGAAGGATGCCCTTGTCCACGGTGGCGAGGGCGTACTCGGAGCCGTCCGACATCGTGCACTTGACGACCGCGGCGGACCGGGACGGGGCGCAGGGAAACTCGATGGTGAGCGGCCCGGCGTCGTGCGCCTGCCAGTCGGCCTTGCCGCTGCAGGCCAGGAGGACCAGGGAGGACAGCGCAGCTCGGGAACGGATCATCGTGGACTCCGGAGACCGTGTCCTCCTGATCTAGCAACGGTCTCGGTGCATGCTCGCAGGACGGCGTCGTACCTCGTGCCCACTCGCCTCACGTCTCCCCTCACCCTTGGTGTGAGTGCTGACAAGCAAGCCACGATCTGCTCTCCTGGCGACTCTCGCCGGAGGAAGCGCCGTGAACCGTCTCGCCTCGATCGGTCTCGGGCTGCTCCTTGCCTGTGGAGCATCGATCGATTCAGCTGATCCCCCGACGGGGCCGAACGGCGGCTGCGAGAGCCCGACCGCCACACCGGGGGTGACGAACGGCAGCATCACGGTGGACGGCGTGCGGCGCACGTACGTCCTGGCGGTCCCGGCGGCCACGCCGGCGGCGCCGCTGCCGGTGTACTTCGTCTTCCATGGCGCGGGCGGGAGCGGGGCCAACTACCGGAGCTGGATGCGGTTCGAGCAGAACGCGAGAAGCGCGGCCGTCTTCGTCTATCCCGACGGTCTCCCCGACGACGAGGGGCGGACGGGCTGGCCCGACACCGGCGGCCGGGACATCGCCTTCTTCGACGCGCTGCTCGCACGCATCCAGGCGACGACGTGCACCGACCCGAGCCGCGTCTTCGTCACGGGCTTCAGCTACGGCGGCTACATGAGCAACACGGTCGGCTGCAAGCGGGCGGCGGTGGTGCGCGGCATCGCTCCCCTCGCGGGCGGATTGCCGTGGACCGGAGGCTGCACCGGCACGGGGACGGCCGTCTGGATCGAGCACGGGACCAGGGACCCGACCGTCACCTTGGCGCAGGGTGAACGGGCGCGCGACTACTGGCTGGGAACGAACGGCTGCCAGTCGAGCACGTCCCCCGTCGATCCGGTGCCGTGCCAGACGTACCAGGGCTGCGCGGCGGGCGATCCCGTCGTCTGGTGCGCGTTCGACGGAGTGCACGAGGTGCCGAGCTGGACGTATGCGGCGGTGATGGGGTTCTTCGACGGGCTCCGGTGAGGCGGACCGACGGAGTTCGAGCGGATGGAACCTCGGGCCATCCAGGTGGGAGCGTGTGCGCAGCTCTCCCGGAGGAAGTTGCTCGACGGGCAGTCCGCGCGACGTAAGCTGTCGCGGCGGGTCTCGACTCGGGGAGGGGACATGAAGACTGCGCTGCTGTGCCTTGGCGCGATCGCGCCGGTATTGCTCTCGTGTAGCAACCAGGAGTTTCCGGGCGCCGCGCCCGCACGCGGTCCCCTCGCTCACCAGCAGGCTTCTCGGGATACCGTCTTCAAGGTACCTATCTGCGATCGCGTCGAGTCGGTCTGCGATTCGGGCTCCTTGCTCAACGGCAGAGGTCCGTACGAGAGCGGCTCCCCGAATACTTTCCGCGAGAGCTGCCCCGACGGGACGTTTGCCGCCCATCTTGGCGACGGCGTGCAGGCGCTGCGGGTCTCGTCGCCCGACGGGATGCCGCTGGCCCCCGGGATGCGCGTCCGGATCGAAGCCACGGTCCGGCCGGACGACCACTACTTCGAGGACAACCGCCTCGACCTTTTCTTCGCGTCGGATGTCGCGACGATGGACTGGACGTACATCGCCTCGCTCGAGCCCTCCGGGCCCGAGGAGCAGGTGCTGAGCACGGAGTTCGTGCTTCCGGATGATGGGCAGATCCAGGCCGTTCGCGCCCTCTTCCGCCTCTGGCCGGAAGAGCCGATGGACTGCACCTGGAACTCCGTCGACGACGTCGACGATCTCGTCTTCACCATCGGTCCGGAGCCCGTCCCGCAGCGGACCGCCGAGTACGACAACGGGCTGCGGGCGCCCGCCTGTGCGGGTTTCGGTAACTCCTGCGACAGCGGGGAGCTGCTCTGGTACGGCTCCAACACGATCGCGGAGAGCTGTGCCGGCTCGACCTGGGAACCAGCGGTGGAGTGGATCCGCGTCGACGCGCCTGACGGCGGGCACCTCAGGTCGGGTGGCGTGGCGCACGTCGAGGTGGGGGTGCGCCCCTGGGGAGGCGAGGAGGACCGGCTCGACGTCTTCGTGGCCGCAGACGCATCGGATCCACAATGGGTCCTGGCGGCGAGCTTCGAGCCGGGCGACGACTGGCCAGGCGTCCTCTCTACCGACCTGGTGCTGCCGGACGGCCCGCGGCCGGCGATCCGGGCAGCGGCGTCGTTGCGCGCGGACGCGGAGGCGGCGCCCTGCCCGGACTCGTTGCGCGACGTCGACGACCTGGTGTTCGACGTGGTGACGCCCGACGCGGCGTTCTTCGATCCGTACCTCCGGGTCCCCTCTTGCCACGGGCCTTCGCCACGATGCGACAGCCGGGAGCTCCTGCGGGGCCGCGGCAGCGTGGGTCCCGAGCCCAATGCTCCGAACACCCTGCGCGGCTCCTGCGGCGACGGCGAGGAGGAGGGAACGTTCCACGAGTCCCGCTCGGTGGATTCCGTCCGGGTCGCCACGCTGGACGGCACGGAGCTGGCCGTCGGCACGCCCGTCCGGGTGGAGGTCTCGCTGTGGGCGGACGGACCCGCCGATCTCGTGATCTTCGAGTCCGCGTACGACAACCCCTGGTGGCGCTACGTCACCACGATCCCGGTGGACGGTGTTGGGCCACGGACGGTGAACGCCTTCTACACGCCCGACCGGGAGGCGGGGACCCACGCCGTACGCGCGAGCCTCCGCGACGTCGGGTCGGTCAACCAGTACGAACCGTACTATTGCGCGCAGGACTCCCGCGACGACACGGACGACCTCGCGTTCCAGGTCCTCGCGGGAGATCCGGATCAGGCCATTCCGAGCGTTTCGTTCGTGGAGCCGCCGCAGGGCGCGGAGATCTCCGGGACCGTGGTCCTGGCCGTGGAGGCTTCCGACGACACCGTGATCTCGCGCGTCGACTTCTTCGACCCGACCGGCGCGCGCATCGGGACCGCGTCCGCGCCGCCGTGGTCCGTCGCGTGGGACGTGGGCCCGCTCAGGCCGGGCGGGACGTCGTTCTGCGCGCGCGCGGTGGACGGGGTGGGGCACGCGTCCGAGACCTGCTCGGACGCGATCGTGAAGGACGTCGATCCGCCCGCGGTCGGCATCGAGTGGCCGGAGCCCGGGGAGATCGTCCAGGGAACGCCCTGGCTGTCGGTGCAGCTGCACGCGATCGACGACGACTACGTGGAACACGTGGAGCTGCTCGCGGACGGGGAGGTCGTGTTCGAGCAGTGGTACTGGGGCATGGGCGGGTCTACCTCGTTCCCCTGGGATTCGGCAGCCGCCGGTGATGGGCCGCACGTACTTCGGGTCAGGGCGGTGGACCATGCGGGCAACTTCGCCCAGAGCGAGCCCGTGACGGTGTTCGTGGACGGCACCCCGCCGAGTTTCGACACCTCGATGATCCCGGCCGTTCTCGGGGGCGTCGCGGAGATCGAGGTCGGTGTCTCGAACCTCGTCGGCCCGTCGCAGGTCGAGCTCTTCCTCGACGGCGTCCTGCTCGCCGGGCTGGAGTCGCCGCCGTATCGGGTGACCGTGGACTCCCGCGCGTTCCCCGACGGTCCTCATCAGCTCTTCGTGAGGGCTCTGGACGCCCTCCACGACGACTTCACGACCGTGCCGGTGACGATCGACAACTCGCCGCCTGAGCTGTCCGTGCTGACCCCGGCGGAAGGCGAGTTCGTGAGCGGGGTCGTCCCGGTGGCCGTCGCCGCGTCGGATCTGGTCGGGCTCTCGCGCATCGAGCTGCGGGACGGCACCGAGCTGGTGGGAACCGTCGAGATCCCCTCCGACGTCGCCGTCACCTCGCACACGGCGACGCTCTTCTGGGACACGAGCGCCGTCTCGCCCGGCGAGCACCTCCTCGAATGGACCGCCTACGATCTGATCGGGAACGCCGGCAGCGCGTTCTTCACGGTGTTCGTGGACCAGGAGGACCCTCGGGTGACGGTGACCGCGCCCAGCGGCGGGCAGCTCTTGCAGGGCGTGGTGAGCGTGTCGGCCGTGGCCGCGGACGACCTCGGAGTCGCGCGCATCGTGTTCCTGGTGGACGGGGTCGAGATCGGCGCAGTGACGGGATCAGACGCGCTTTCGTGGAGCACGGCCCAGGTCTCCGACGGCCCGCACGTGCTGGCGGCTCGCGCGTACGATCTCGCAGGCCGCACCGCGATGAGCCCGGAGGTCGGTGTGACGATCGACAATGCTCCGCCGACCGTCGCGCTCCGGACGCCCGGACCCGGCATGGTCCCCTGGGGACAGGTCACGCTCACCGCATCCGCCGGCGACGCCAGCGGCATCTCGTACGTGGCGTACTACGTCGACGGCAAGTACCTGGGACGGGGCTCGGCGGTCGCGCCGTATCCGCTCTCCTGGGTCACGCGGTACTTGCCCCGCCGCTCGCTACACGTCCTCACGGCCAGGGCCTACGACCTCGCCGGCAACTCCGCGAGCTCCGCGGCGGTGAGCGTCCGGATCCAGTGACGGAGAGCGCGTGGCGCCGCGGCGCCGACCGTCCGCGGCGCGGCGCTCGCCCCCGGAATCACACCAGCTTCGCCCGCGCCTGCGCCAGCGCCGCGTGCACCTGCTCGAGCGCACGCTTCGCGGTCACGAGCTCGTCGCGCTCCGCCCGCGTCCGGTCGAGCTCGCCGGCGAGCTGGTCGCGCTCGCGCGCGAGCTCGCCCACCGCCGTGCGGAGCCGCGCCCCGTCGGACGCGGAGTTCCGGAGCTCCTCGCCGAGCCGCTCCACCTCCGCCTCGCGCTCGGCGCGCAGCCGCGCCTCCTCCTCCGCGCGGCGGGAGACGTCCTCGAGCAGCTTCGCCCGCTCCTCGTCGATCGCCCCGAGCGCCTGCGCGCGGCGGACCGACTCGTCGCGCTCCTGCTCGAGCGCCTCCATCTCCGCGAGCAGCTCCGTGAGCACGCCGCGCTTCTCGGCCAGCTCGCCCTCCGCCGCCGCGAGCCGCTCGGTCGCGCCGCGCGCCTCGGCCGCCGCCCGCGCCAGCTCCCCGCGCGCGCCGTC
>JAEZXM010000460.1 GCA_023419875.1 Pseudomonadota bacterium
GAAGATCCCGTCCCAGAGTAGTTCTCACGCACAGAGAACGGACGCAGCCGGAAGATCCCGTCCCAGAGTAGTTCTCACGCACAGAGAACGGACGCAGCCGACGATAGCGGCAAGGTGTGTTTGCTGCCGGACCACGGGATCGCTGCGGGCCCACTCGCCCGCCGAGGCTTGCTCGAGGCGCAGAGTGGCCAGAAGCTCACGGAGCCCGCGAGCTGGCGGTGTCGAAGTGGCCGGAGGTCTGGAGCGACTACGAGAGGGTGCAACAGAGAGCGGACGCGGCTACCCACTCGCCGCGCACGGCATGCCGTAGGCCACCCGCATCCAGTAGGTGCCATGCGGGAAGAGCACGTTCCGCGCGCCGTTTGCAAACTCCTTCCAGGCACTTCGATACGCCTCGAGGAAGTCCTTGAGCCGCTCGAGCGCCTCGATACGCTTCCACTTGTCGGGCTCGGCAACCCTGGGGTTGAGTCCGCGCCGCGGCTCCCCGCTCGTCGGTGCCGACCGCTCGTTCTGGGCGAGCACCTTCCGCACGCCGAGGAATGAGCGCCCTTCGGCCGCGAGCTCGCGAGCGGCCTGGTCCTCGCGCCGCTTGACCTCACCGGCGAGCCGGTGCCTAAACGCCTCGACCGCCTCGCGCACCGGAGGAGGATCGATCCTGAGCTTCACGGTCGGCTTCATCGGGCCGTCGTCCCGTTCGCGGAAGAAGCCCTTCGGGCGGCTCACCTCGATGGGCGGACCGCCGATCGTGCTCGGGTCCGACCAGAGGCCCGGCCATTCGCTGCCGCGGCGGACGAGGCCTGCGGTGACCGGGTTCGCGAGCACGTAGGCCATCTTGTCGAGAACTGCCTCGGGGGTGGAGAGCGTCACGGCGCTGAACGACCCGGGGGCCCAGAAGGACTCCCAGCGCCCGAGGAGCGCGTTGAACGCCCGGGCGACGAGCGAGTCGAGGTACTGCTCGAAGGCGGGGAGCACGCCGTTGAGGTCGGTGAGCACGCCGTGAAAATGGTTCGAGAGGAGACAGAAGGCGTGGATCTGGACCTCGAACTTCGCGGCGGCAGACGCGAGAGTGTAGAGGAAGAGCTCGTTCTTGGCGGGGGAGGGGCGGAAGAAGAAGCGGCGCTCGGAGCAGCGGCGCGTGACGAGGAGGGTGGCGTTTGGGAGGACTCGTCTTGGAGCGGTCACCGAAGGCTGCTGAGCAGGAACCGTGCCGCGAGCCGAACCGTGCTGCGGCACTGGTTTTCCGCCGGGTATGGAGGCCCGGCGGTCCGGGGCGCGGACCATGGTCCGTCGGAACTTCTCTCGGTCGGGAGCAACGGCGGGAGCAACCGGAACTACTCTCGGTCGGGAGCAACACGGGAGCAACCGGAACTACTCTCGGTCGGGAGCAACGCGGTCGGGAGCAACGCGGGAGCAACGGGGAGCAAACGCACGGTCGGGAGCAACACGCGGGAGCAACCGGTCGGGAGCAACCGCGGTCGGGAGCAAGCAAAGGTTTGCGCCCGAGGGCGCCTGCCGGGTCGTAACGGAGGCGGAGTCTCCGCCGAAGTAGCTACACCGTGAACTCCCCCGCGATCCCCGAGATCCGCGTGGCGGTCTCGGCGATGTGCTGGGACGACTGCTCGAGCGCGCGGATCCGGCCGATGGTCTCCTCCATGCCCTTGTCCAGGTCCCGCATGGCAGCGGCGATCTGGCCGATGCCGGTGGACTGCTGCTGGAAGGCGGAGGCGATCTGGAGCGCGCTCTCGCTCGTCTCGCGGACGATGCCGCCGATCTGGCGGAGGCTGTCGCCGGAGGCGCGGATCTGCCCGAGCGACCCGGCCATGCCCTGGCTGCCGCGCTCGGTGGTCTCGCGGGTGGTCTGCACCGCGGCGAGGATGTCCTCGACCATCTTGCCGATCGTCGCCGCGCTCGCGCCGGACTGCTCGGCGAGGGCGCGGACCTCCTGGGCGACGACGCCGAAGCTCTTCCCGGCCTCGCCCGCCTTCACCGCCTCGATGGAGGCGTTGAGCGAGAGGACGTGCGACTGCGTGGCGAGGTCGCGCACCGTCTCGACGATGTCGCCGACCTGGCGGGCCTGGTCGAGCAGGTGTGAGGACTGATCCACGATGTTGTTCACCGAGAGCTGGATCCGCTCGAGCTCGCCCGCGCTCCGCTCCGCGGCCTGCTGGCCCGCCTCGCTCATGTCGGCCGCGCGTCGGGCGACCTCGAGCACCGAGGCGGCGCGGCTCGCGGCCACGGACGAGGTCTGCTCGAGCTCGCGGGTGGTGGAGCTCGTCTCGGCCACGCCGCTCGCCTGGCGCTCGAGCATCGCGCTCTGGGCGCGGGTGTGGTCGGCGAGCCCCTCCGCCGCGAGGGCCAGCTCCTGGGCGGCGTCCTTGAGGGTCCCGACGAGCTGCCGGAGCCGGGTCACCATGCGCTGGAAGCTGCCGGCGAGGATACCCACCTCGTCGGAGGTCTCGACCCGCACCTCCTGGGTGAGGTCGCCCTCGGCGATCCGCAGCGCCGCCTCGGAGAGCTTGACCAGTGGACGGGAGGCGCGCACGGCGATGAACCAGGCGGCGAGGGCGGCGAGGATGGAGGAGGTGATCAGGATGGCCCCACCCCAGAGGATGGACGCCCACTGCTCGTCCCGCGCGCGCGACACGCCGGACGTCATCGCGTTCGCGGCCTCGTCGGCCTTCCCCTGGAAGACGTCGTAGAGGGCGAAGTACTTGTTCTCGATCTCCGAGATCGAGGCGTTGATCTGCCGTTCCTCGGGGGTGGAGTTGGCGTGGATGACGAGGGCGTTCTTCTGTGCGGCGATCGCCCGCTTCGCCTTGAGCTGCGCCTGGACGCGGGTGGCGGCGAGCGCGCGCGCGGCCGCGTAGTACTCCTCGTAAAGCTTCAGGACGTTCGCGGTCTCGGCCTCACCGATCGCGGGCGGTCCTCCCGTCCGGATCTTCTCGAGCATGCTGGCGTTCACGTCGTCGCTCTCGGGGACCCGGCCGAAGTCCTCGGACTCGCCCACGACCTGGAGGAGGAAGTGCACCTCCTTCAGCGAGTCGACCATGCCCTGATAGAAGCGCAGGACCGGGAGATCTCGCGTCTCGACCTGCTTCAGCCGCCGGGCCGCGGTCCCGGAGATCGAGAGGGTCAGCACGGTCGCAACGGCCGTCGCCGCGACGGCCGCCGCTCCCGGGATGAGCATCTTCCGCCGGACCGTCCAGATCGAGTGCCTCATCGAAGCTCCCTGTGCGCACGCTCCGCGTGCACGTTCGGGCGTCCGTCGCGGGGCACGGGTCCCGACGGAAACCGATTCAATCAACTCTTATCAGAGGAACACCCGGGAGCCTCGAAACACGCCCGAGGGACATATCCCGGGTGGCGCACAACGGGCTACAGCGGCGCGGTCACCGCCAGGTGTACCGGGTGGGCCACCGCGCCCCTCAGACGGGCTTCACACCGGGTCGACTCACGCGGGCGGGGCCCCGCGCCAGCGCGCGTTCGCGCCTGCCCCAGAGGAAGGCGCCGAGCGACGGCGATACCGCGGCGAGCGCCGCCGCGAACCCTCGCGCAGACGGCACCATGAGCTGCCGGGGCCGGGAGGGGAGCGCCCGGGTGAGGACGGCGTCCACGACGGCGTCCGCCGAGATCTCCGCGCCGCCGGCGGCCGCACACGCCTCGGCGCCGAGGCCCAGGACGTCGTCGGGCGCCGCGACGGTGGCGGTGCAGATCACGGTCACGGCCACGCCGCGGGGCCGGAGCTCGAGATCGGCGGCGAGCGCCACCGAACGGGCCGCGGCCGCGGCCGCGCCGTGCAGCCCCAGGCCTGGCCGCGGGGCGAAGGCGTCGAGCGAGGAGAAGACGACCACGTGCCCGTGTCCGCGCGGAACCATGTGCGTCGCGGCGGCCTGGAGGCCGAAGGCGGTACCCTTCGCGTTCACGTCGAGGTGCCGGTGCACGTCTTCGGGCGTGGCCGCGTGGGCCGCGCAGGCCTTGAGGTGTCCGGCCGCGTGGAGGAGCACGTCCACACCCCCGAAGGCCCGGGCGCTCGACGCGAAGGCTGCCGCCCACGACGCGGGCTCCCGCACGTCCAGCGCCACGAGGCGCACCTGGGTGGCGGGCCAGGCGGCGAGCCGCGCCGCCTCCTCGAGGCGGTGGTTGTCGACGTCCGAGGCGACCACCCGCCGTTCCAGCGCGACGAGCCGGGAGACGAGGCTCTGCCCCAACCCGCAGGCGGCACCGGTGACGAGGAAGACGGGATCGCTCACGGGGACGAAGCTCCGGTTCGCATCCTGCGCACCTTCGGCCAGCTTCGTAAACGCAGCCGGTCGTCACAGGGCGCGGCGGGTGGTCGCGGGGGCGGAGAGCTCCGGTGTGCGCCCGAGGACCTCGGCCGGCAGGATCCCCTTCGGTCGGACCGTGAGCAAACCGATGACGGCCAGGGCGGCGACCGCTGCCGTGCCCGCGAGCGCCGTCGAGAGCGGCACGGGAACCTCCTCCGCGAGCCGGGCGACCAAGAACGGGGTGGAGGCCGCCGAAGAGCGCGCCCAGGTGGTAGACGAGCGCGAAGCCGCGCGCGCGCACCTCCGCGGGAAAGAGCGCCGCGAAGAGGTACGGCGTCACGCCAGAGATCCCTGCGCCGAGGAGGCCCGCGAGCGCCGCGCCCGCCCAGAGCCCCGTGCCCACCCCCGCCGCGCCGACGTACAGCGGAAGGGCGGGGATGAGGAGGACGAGCGGGATCACCTGGGCGCGCACCACGCCGAAGCGCGAGGCCGCCGCGCCGATGGCGACCGCCCCCGCCAGCATGCCGAGCTGGAAGAGCAGCGTGGGGAACGGGAGCGCGGACTCGGGGAGCTGGAGCTCGCGCCGGAGCATCGCGGCCCAGTTGCCGACGAGCGCGTAGTAGAGGGCGAAGCTCAGGGCGTAGAGCGCCGAGCCCCAGACGACGCGGCGGAGGAAGAGCGTGCGTGCCTCGGCGGAGGCCTTCGCCGAGGGTGCCGGCGCGGGCGCGGGTCGGGTCTCGCGGACGAAGAGGCGGATGGGGATGACGAGCAGGGCGGGCGCGGCGGCGACGAGGAAGAGCGTGCGCCAGCTCTCCTCGCCCACGATCGCGAACGCGACGCTCGCGAGCACGTAGCCGATCCCGAAGCTCCCCTGGAGCACGCCGGAGGCGAGGCCGCGCGACCGCTCCGGCCAGCTCTCCATCGCGAGCGCCGAGCCCGCGGTCCACTCCGCGCCCATGCCGAAGCCGAAGAGCGTCCTGAGCGCGAGCACCCAGCCGAACGTGGGCGCGAAGGCGACCGCGCCGTCGCAGGCGGCGAACCAGAGGATCGAGAGGATGAGGGGGAGGCGCCGGCCGTGGCGGTCGCCGAGCCAGCCGGCCGCGAGCCCTCCCGCGAGCCGGACGAGGAGCGTGAGGGTGACGGACAGCGCGGTCGAGCTGAGCCGCACGCCGAACTCCTTCGCGATCGCCGGCATCGCGAAGAGGAAGATGCAGAAGTCGAAGCCGTCGAGCACCCAACCTGCCCAGGCGGCGCCGTAGTTCGTCCACTGCGCGCGGGTGGGCTCGCGCCACCAGGGGAGCTGGGCGCGCGGAGGCGGGGCGAGCTCGGCCATGCGGCCGGAGTACCTTGCTCACGGCGGCGTGTAAAGGCGGTCCGCCTCCGCGGCGGCGAGCGCGTCGCGGAGCGCGTCTGCAGCCCCGGGCGCGGCGCGGACGACCTCCGGGTGAGGCCCACAGGTGCCGAGGCCGAGGTCCCGCACCCCGCCCGTGGGCGCGCGCACGTGGGCGACGAGCGCGGCTCCGTCGTCGTTCGGGGCGGGCTCGAGCTCCACCCAGAGTGCGAGGCCCGGCGGGTGGGTGGCGAGCCACTCGCGCATGCCCTCCTCGTACTCGGCGCGCTCCTCCGGCGCGAGGTAGTCGCGCACCAGCGTCTGGTAGGCGAGGACGAGCACGCCGGGCTGGGAGGACGAGAGGCGGTCGAGGCGCGCGGGGACGTTCCGGGCGAGGATGGGGACGAGCACCGGCGCGTCCGGGCGCGTGCGGGCGACGTAGAACGCCCGGAGCGCCGCCTCGAGGCGCTCGAGCCTTTCCCCGTCGCCGGGCCAGATGCAGGCGCGCAGCCAGTCGGCGTCCTCCGGCCGGTTCACGTCCAGCGGCTCGGGGTCGAGGCCGAGCCGGGCGACCACGTGCACCTCGTGCGCGACCTCGAGGGGCGAGCCGTCGGGGAGCCGCCACGGGGCGGGGAGCGCGTCGGCGACGAGGTTCAACCCGGCGCTCGCCCCGATGTCGGCGAGGGCGAGGCGGCGGGCGCCGGCGAGCGCCGCCGGCCAGCGCCAGGCGAGCGCGCGGGAGGTCTCGTTGGTCTTCACGCCGCGCCGGACGAGCGCGTCCTGCAGCGCCTCCCGCGACGGATCGAACGCCGCCGCGAGCGCCTCCAGGGTGACCGCGTCGGCGCGCGGATCGCGATCCGCGAAGCCGGCGTGGAGCGGATGCGAGGGACCTTCGCGGCGGGCGTCGGCGCGGAGCGCGGCGAGGAGCAGGAGCGGCCGGTCGTAGGAGGCGAAGAACCTTCGGTGCTCCCAGGCTGCGGCGAGCATCCGGCCGGGCGGGCCTTCGAGGAGCACGGGCAGGAGCGCGAGCGCCCGCGCGTACGGCGGGCAGCGCCCCTCGAAGGCCCTTCGCTGCCCGTCGAGCTCGTCGAGCAAGCCGACGATGCCCGTCCGCCCTCCGGTCATGGTGCGCCTCCGGTCCCAAGATTGGGGCGACCGGGGGTGTGGCGCCCAATCATCCGGCGGCAGCACCCTCCGGGAGCGCCCGATCGGCGGCCGCCACCTCGGCCACCCGGCGGCGGCGGGCGCCGGTGGAGGCGACGTTCCCCAGCGCCACGAGCATCCCCGTCACGAGGCAGCCGACCCACAGGACCGGCGCGCCGAACCGGTGCATGACCTGTCCGCCGGTGATGGGCGAGAGCATCATGGCGAGGCCCCAGACCATCGCGTAGAGGCCCTGGTACCGTCCGCGGAGCGCGACGGGCGCGAGGTTCGCGACGAGCGACGAGGCCGCGGGGAATCCGACCGTCTCGCCCACCGTCCAGAAGGCGGCGCCGAGGAGGTACATCGGGAAGGTCGAGGCGACGGCGTTGAGGCCGTAGCCGATCCCGAAGAGCGCGGCCGAGACGGCGAGGAGCCGCGACCGGTCGAAGCGCTGCAGGAGCGGCGTGAGCCACGGCTGGAGCACGACCACGCCCAGGCAGTTCGCCGCCATGAGGAACGAGAAGAGCTGCTTGCTCACCCCGTGGTCCTGCATGTCGAGCGGCAGCGCGAGCTGGAACTGCATGAACACCGTCAGCGCGACGGTCTGGAGCAAGACGAGGCCGACGTAGGTCCGGTCCGTGACCACGCGTGCGAGGCCGGCGAGGACCGGTTCGTGGGCGGTGCCCGGGGGCCGCGTCTCCGGCACGAGGGCGAGGACGAGCGCCCCGAACACGAGGGTGCTGGCCGCGTCGGCGAGGAAGAGCACGGTGAGGTTCGGGACGAATCCGGCGACGGAGAAGCCGAAGGCGAACCCGAGGTTCACCGCCCAGTACACGAGGCCGTACGCGCGGTCCCGGTCGGTGGGCGGGACGACGTCGGCGATCGCCGCGCTCGAAGCCGGGAAGAAGATCTGCTGGGTCGCGCCGCCGACGAAGCAGAGCGCGGGGAGCAGGACCGGGTCGCGGGTGAGCGCGATCGCCACGACGGCGAGTCCGCCCGACACGAGGCCGGCGATCATGGTGAAGCGCCGCCCCACGCGGTCGGCGAGCACGCCGCCGAGGAGCGAGGCGCTCACCGAACCGAGGCCCCAGAGCCCCACCACCCAGCCGGCCTCGGCCTCGTCGAACCCGTGCTCCTCGCGCAAGAAGAGCGCGAGGTAGAGGCCGACGAAGCTCGCCATCCGGTTGACGAGCGTGCCCCACCAGATCACCCAGAAGATCCGGGGAAGGCCGCCGACGCTCGCGGCGAAGCGCTGTCGAAGCGCGCGCAAGCGGCGACTGTTAGCGCATGACGCGGCGCGTGACAACCCGGGCAAGCCGCCGCGCGGAAATGGAAACGGCCGCCCTCGCGGGCGGCCGTCCCCTGCTTCCTTCGTCTTCCGACTAAATATCGAAGTAGAGAGCGAACTCCATCGGCGACGGCCGCATCCGGACCGGGTTCACTTCCTTGTCGTACTTGTACTGGATCCAGGTGTCGATCACGTCCTCGGTGAAGACGTCGCCCTTCATGAGGAACTTGTGGTCCGCGCGGAGCGCCTCGAGCGCGCCGTCGAGCGATCCCGGCATCTTCGGGATGTCCTTCAGCTCCTCCGGCGACATGCCGTAGATGTCCTTGTCGAGCGGCTGGCCGGGGTTGATCTTGTTCTCGATGCCGTCGAGGCCCGCCATGAGCTGCGCGGCGAACGCGATGTAGCCGTTGCAGCTCGGGTCGGGCGAGCGGAACTCGATGCGCTTCGCCTTCGGTGACGGCGAGTACATCGGGATGCGGATCGACGCCGTGCGGTTCCGGGCGGAGTACGCGAGGTTCACCGGCGCCTCGAACCCCGGGACGAGCCGCTTGTACGAGTTCGTGGAGGGGTTGCAGAGCGCGGCGAGCGCCGGGCCGTGCTTCAGGA
>JAEZXM010000479.1 GCA_023419875.1 Pseudomonadota bacterium
CACGAGGACGATCCCGCCCTTCTCGAGCGTCTCCTTGAAGTTCGTCTGGGTCAGGTTCAGCGTGGCCATCCGGTTCGTCCCTTCCGGGCGGCGCCGAGGTGGCGCCGGCCTCTCCAAGATGTGATCCGGCCGGAGCCGAGAGGGTTCGGCCCGTTTGGAGCGGGGCGACAACCCGACGCGGTTCGCCGGGGTGGGGTCCCCGCGCGCAGCGCGGGGAAGGGGCGCAGCCCCTCCTCGCTGGGTCGCGCGCGAGCCCGTAGGCGAAGCGCGCCGGGACCCAGCGAAGCAGGGGTGGGGTCCCCGCCGGCTCCGCCGACGGGGCGGGGGCGCAGCCCCCGTTTCAACGGCTCGGCGGGTACTTGTGCAGCTTCCGCTGCAGCGAGCGGCGGTGGATGCCGAGCCGCCGCGCCGCCTCGGAGATGTTGCCGCCGCAGTCGGTGAGCACGCGCTGGATGTGCTCCCACTCCGCCCGGGCGAGCGAGGGCGTCTCGATGCCCTTCTCCTTGGCGGTGTTGGTCCCGTGCAGCGCCGCGAGGATCTCGTCCGCATCGGCCGGCTTGGGGAGGTAGCCCACCGCACCCTCGCGCACCGCCTCGACGGCCGTGGCGATCGAGCCGTAGCCCGTCAGCATGAGGACGCGCGTGGACGGATCTTGCCGCCGGAGCTCGCGCAGCACGTCGAGGCCGGAGCCGCCCGGCATCTTGAGATCGACGACGGCCATCTCCGGCGAGTCCTTGGCGGCCTCTCGGAGCGCTTCCTCGGCCGAGCCGGCGGTGCGCACCTCGTACCCGCGATCGCGGATGGCGGTGGCGAGGCGCTCCCGGAGAACCTCGTCGTCGTCCACGAGGAGGATGCTGGGCAGGGTTTCCTGGTTCTCTTCGGTCGTCATTCCGCGCTCCTCTCGCCGGCCTGCGTGGCCGGCAGCTCGATCATGGCTTCCGTCCCGACTCCAGGGGCGGAGGTGATACGGAACTCGCCGCCGAGCTGCTCGGCGAGCGCACGGGTGAGGAACAGCCCGAGGCCCATCCCCTCGCCCGGAACCTTGGTGGTGAAGAACGGCTCGCCCACCCGCGCCAGGACGTCGGGCGGCATGCCCTTGCCCTGGTCGGACACCGTGGCGCGTACGCGGCCGTCGGCCGCCGCGACCCGGAGCAGGACCGGCGCGGCCTGAGGCGACGCTTGCACCGCGTTCTTCATGAGGCCGCGCAGCGTCTCGGCCAGCGCCTTGGGTGGCCCGAGAATCGCCGCCTCACCCGCGGTCGGCGCGATCTCCACCCGCACGCGATCACGGGTGACGAGACCGGCGAGCGCCTGCTCGACCCAGGCGGGCACGGCGATCTGCACGAAGGACTCCCCCATGTTCGCGCCGGACTGGGCCGACATCCGGTCGAGGATCTCGCGGCAGCGGGCGATCTGATCCCGGACGAGCTGCAGGTCCGCCCGCACCTCCGGCGAGACCTTCTCCGCGAGCGAACGCTGGAGCTCCTTGGTGACGATGGCGATGGTCCCGAGCGGCGTCGAGAGCTCGTGCGCGGCCCCCGCGGCCAGGGTGGCGAGCCCGGCCAGCTTCTCTCGCTGGTCGGCCCGCGAGCGGGTCTCGAGCAGCTCGCGCTCCCTCAACGAGAGCGTGAACGTGAGGCGGTGGACGAAGAACACCACGATGGTCGCGGCCACCGCGAGCGCCACCCACATGCCCCAGAGGTGCATGCGGATGAGGGCGTCGCGGCCGAGCGTGGGCTGGATGTTGTGCGCCACGCCCACGAACCGCTCGTGGACGAAGAGAGCCCCGAACCCCGCCAGGGTCGCGACGAGGATCACCCACGACCAGCGGGGCGGCAGAAGGACGGCCGCCAGCGCGACGTCCACGACGTACAGCGTGGAGAACGGATTGGCGGTACCGCCCGTGAGGTCGAGCACGACCGTGAGCACGGCGGCGTCCACGACCATGACCGCGGCGATCACGCGGTCGGTCGCCTGGACCCGCCGCGCCACGGCCCAGAGCACGATGTTCCCGGCGAGTTCCATCCCGAGCAGGATCGCGAGCGGCACGACCGGCAGGCCGAGCTGCGCGAAGGCTGCGGCACCCGCGACCAGGAGCGCCTGCCCGAGGATGGCCCACCAGTGCAGGTGGACGAGCCAGGTGAGGTTGTGGCGCTTCCGGTCGCCGCGGGTGGACAGGGGGCGCAAGGTGCGCGAACCTCTCTGCCGTCTCTGCCCCGCGCCCTCGAGCGGCGCGGCGATCTGAACCCGGAACACCTGACCTCGCCTCGTGAATTCGATGAAACGTACCACAAACGGGGAGAGTTGAGGTCGACGTGTGGCCGGGTGCCGCATCAGGGGCGGACCTGCGTGACTGGGCGCGTCATTGTGCAGGGGACCGGTGCCGTCTAGGTTCCACCCGCATGCGAGGACGAAGGAAATCCATCGCCGCCGCTCTCTCCGAGGCGCTCGCGCGCAGACCCGAAGCGCGGGCCGCAGCGCTCGCCGCCGCGTTCGCCGAAGCCTGCGGGCCGCGCATCGCGCGGGAGGCTTCGTACCGAGGGGCGCTCGCGGACGGGCGCTTGCTGGTGCTGGTCCGGACCCAGGCGTGGGCCGAGCAGCTCACCCATCTCGAGCCGGAGATCTGCGCGCGGATCGAGGCGCGCCTCGGCACCGGCGCCGCCCCCGGCCTTCACGTCCGCGTCCATGGCGCGCGTTGAGCACATGCTGCGC
The DNA here is from genome assembly GCA_023419875.1 of Pseudomonadota bacterium. GTDB lineage: Bacteria > Myxococcota > Myxococcia > Myxococcales > Anaeromyxobacteraceae > Anaeromyxobacter. The sequence goes on from JAEZXM010000479.1 coordinate 2,713, forward strand.
TCTCCACCCCGTCGGCTCCTCGTGGGGCTCGTGCTCGCGAGCTTCCTCCTCCCGGGCCGGCCCTTGCCTGCGCCCGCGGGGTACGGCACCGAGCCGGCGGTGATCCTCACGGCCCCCGAGGCTCGGGTCACGGACCTCGCCCTCGAGCGCTTCTCGGCGGGCGGGGCGCGGCCCGAGGTCTCCGGTGCCCTCGTCGTCGCCCCGCGGCGG
>JAEZXM010000512.1 GCA_023419875.1 Pseudomonadota bacterium
CCAGAGCACCACCCCGGCCGCGCGGTCGATGCTCGCGATCGCCGCCCGCCCTCCGGCGAGGACGCGCGTCTCGCCCGGCGCCAGGCACGCGGGTGCGCCAACGTCCAGCGAGACCAGCTTTCGGAACGAGAGATGCCGGAGGCGGCCGGGCCCGAGCGGCCGAGGGTCGGTGCGAACGCGCTCCCCGATCCGGGAGACGGCGGGTCCGGGCCCGGCGCCGGGCAGGTCGCCGGCGGCGAGCTCCTCGATCTCGGCCAGCCGCGCCGTGGCGGAGGCCTCGAGCTCGGCCAGATGCGCGTTCTCCGCCTGGAGCGGATTTTGGCCGCGGACGAGCCCGCAGAACTCGAGCGCCGCCTCGGCGAGGGCGCGCAGCAACACGAGCGGCGCGCACTCGACCGGCCGCTCGTCGAGCGCGACTGCGCCGGAAGCGAGCTCGAGGCTCAGCGTCGACACTCCGCGCCCGGGCCGGGCGAGCGGGATGTCGATGCGGGCATCGCCGCGTCGGGCGGCGCAGAGCGCGCGATCCGCGGCACCGACGAGGTCCCGAAGCGCGAGGAACGGATGCCCGGCGAAGACGAGAAGCTGCGCTCCGCCCGGTCCCAGGAGGGCCAGGCGTCCGGGCACGAGGAGCGAGCCGATGTCCGGTCTCCCGCCCTCGTAGGCGGCGAGGAGCCCGTCGCCGTCGGCGATCTCGATGACGAAGCCCCACCGCCCCGGCTCGGGGCGCCGGCGATAGAGCGAGGGCTGGGCTGCCTCTCCGGGAGGTCCGGGCTGGGCGCGGGCGAGGAGCCGGACGGCGGAGCGGAGCGGCCGGGCGTCTCGCGCAAACCCGGGGACCGCGGCTGCGAGGTCCCTGCAGAAGCGCGCCGCCGCATCGAGCGCGGCCGCCGCGAGCGCCTCGACCTCCACCTCGACGTCGTTCGCGAGGAGGCGCGAGGGACGCCCCAGCGCCACCACGCTGAGGAGCACGTTCCCCCCGCGCCGGCGGAGCAGGAGCTCCAGGCCGCCGTCTCCGAGCACGACCGCAGCCTGGGCACCGCCGGAGACGACCCGCGCGACCGCGGACAGGAGGTCCTCCAGCGAGGAAAGGAGCGGAGCCTCCGCGAGGCCGGCGGCGAGATCGACGCCGTCGACCTCGATGGCGAGCGCGTCCGTGATCTCGCGCGCGACCGGGCTGGAGACGCCGGCGGCGGCCGAGCGCAGCGCGCCCGTCACCCGCGGGTCGTCGCGCCAGCTCGTCCCGGTGCGGAAGCGGATCATCGTCCAAGAATCATCGGGGAATCAGGCACTTTCAACGTTGACAGGGCAGGGGTCCGGCTGGAATATGAAGCGTTCGGGCAGCTCGCCGTCCTGGCGTACGCCCCCTCTTCTTTGCGACCCAATACACAGCAGGAACACCCATGACTTTCACGGAAGCCGCCATCGAGGTGCTGCGGCGCGAAGGGAAGCCACTTCACTTCAAGAAGATCGCGGAGATCGCCGTCCGGGAAAGCTTGCTCGACCATGTCGGAAAGGTCCCGGACGACACCATGGCCGATCAGCTCGCGGCCCACTGCCGGCTCCCCCATGAGGACCGCCGGGTGATCCCCATCCTGAGCGGGACGTTTGCCCTCGTGGAGTGGGACATGGACGAGGACCCGAACGGCCTCGCCAACCTGGTCGAGCCGGCACCCGTCGCCGAGGTGCCATACCGGGGACGCGAACGTCATCCGATCCCGTCGCGTGAGATGGCACGCGGCGGCGGGCGTGGCGAAGGGCGCCGGCGTCGTGAGGAGGAGGGACCGCGCCCCCGCAAGTTCCCGCCCCCGGCGGAGGTGGCGTACGAGATCCTCGCAGGCTCGGGGCGGTCGCTCTCGCTCGTGGAGATCGCAGCCCAGGGGGCGGAGCGCCTTCTCATGCCGGACGCCTTCGTCCGCGACGCGAACGCGCTCGAGGCGGCGCTGCTCGAGGACAACCGCCGGCGCGAGTCGAGCGGGCGACGGCCGCTGTTCCAGGTCGAGGACGGGGCGGTCACCCTCGTCGCGCAGCCGGAGCCAGGAGAGAAGACGGCGGTGCCCGTGGCGCGCGCTCCTGCGACGGCGGCCGAGGCGCGGCGGTCCGGGCTCGCGGCGCTCCGCCGACGTCTGCGCGAGTGCGACGGGCCCACGATGGAGCTCGTCGCCTGCCGCATGCTCGAGAAGCTCGGCTTCAAGGACCTCAAGGTCGCGAAGCGGGGCCGCGAGCACGTCATCTACACGAGCAAGCGCAAGCTGGGGCTCGGCGACGTGCGCCACGGCATCCGCGTCCTGCGCAGCTCGGCCGAGGTGGGCCGTCGGGACGTGACCGACCTGCGGCGCGACCTCGGCCACTACGGCGCGCAGCTCGGCGTGGTCGTGAGCGCCGGCGAGGCGGCCCGCGACGCTCGCGGCGAGGCGGGCGCGCCCGGGCAGCTGCCGATCGTGCTCCTCTGCGGGGAGGCGCTCGCGGAGGCCTTCGTCGAGGCCGCCGTCGGCTGCACCACGGTGATCGTGCCCGAGGTGGACGAGGCGTTCTTCCGCGACGCCGCCGTGACCGCGGAGCAGGAAGAGTCCGCGCGCCGCGTTCGCCGCGAGGAGCGCGATCGGAGGGAAGGCCGCGAGGGCCGTCGCCGCGAGCGGCAGCCCGACGATGGGCCGGCGGAGATCGTCGCCGTGGCGATCGCGCCCGAGGCCTCCGGCGACGGCACGGAGCCCGCCGATGTCCCCCGCTTCGTCGAGGTTGCCGCCTCGCTCCCGGACGAGGCCGGTCAGGACGAGGTCGATGTCGAGGGCGACGAGGACGGTGATGACGAGGCCGAGGCAGGCACGGCCGATGCCGCTCCGGAGGCGGCGGCAGGAGCCGGCGCGGCCGACCCCGCGGGCGACCGCAAGCGCCGGCGCCGTCGCCGGCGCCGGCGCGG
>JAEZXM010000578.1 GCA_023419875.1 Pseudomonadota bacterium
GGGTTGGGCTCGAGGTCGATGGCGGTGACGTAGTCGTTCGACTTCTTGATCACGTTGTCGGAGATGACGACGTTCCGCGACGAGATGAGCGCCACGTTGCAGCGGCGGGGATCGAGGAGCTGGTTCCGCCGGATCACCACGTTGCGGCTCGGCGCCGGGTTGTTCTCGCCGCCGAGCAGGATGTTGTCGCCGTAGGGCCGCTCGAGGACGTTGTCCTCGATGGTGATGTTGCTCGACCCCTTCACCAGGATGTTGTGGGACCACTCGCCGGAGGTGCCTCTCCCGTCCCACTGTCCGTTGAGCCGCACCCCGCGGATCACGAGCCCCGGGCCGGTGTAGTCGAGCACGGAGAACATCGACATCCCCTCGGTGCCGTTGGCGCCGAACATCCGGATCTCCGGCATCGAGCCGTCGCCCTGGAGCGATCCGTAGAGGCGGACGTTCCCGGAGATGCGGTAGAATGCCGACGGCTTCGGGACGCGAACGTTCTTGCGCGTCGCAGCGGCGGCGCGGAACGCGGTGGTGTCGTCGGCGACGCCGTCGCCGCGGGCACCGTACGCGGTCACGTCCACCCAGCTCGAGTCGGTGACGGTGACGACCGCCTGTGCGGACCGGGCCGGGTCCGCGATGCTGCGGGCGACCACGTGGTAGGTGCCCGCGGCCACGGGCGCGGTGTAGACGCCGGCCTCGCTGACGCTCCCTCCCGCTGCGCCCTCGGTGACGGACCAGGTCACGCCGCTGAGGGCGGAGCCGGTGACGGTCGCGGTGATGGGGAGGCTGTCGCCGATCTCGATCGCGGCCGACGCCGGATCCACGGAGACGACCACCGTGTTCGCGCCGGGCGGCGCGTCCTCGGCCGCGGTGCCGCCGCAGGCGATGAGGGAGAGGGTCAGGATGCCGATGGCGGGTCCGGCGAGGCCGGTGCGGGCGCGGCGGAGGAGCATCGTGGGTCTTTCCTGTCTGTGAAGGGCGAGGACGGGGGGACCGCGGCTCCGCTCCGCGGCGCCGGGGTCTGTCACTCGCTCGTGGGACAGGCGGATTCAAGCACGAGGGGTCGGGGTGCAAAAACCCGACACGGGCGCACAGAGACGACGGTTGGATCCACCGGCCGAGCGGGTGGGCAGCTTCAGGCGGCGGCCGACGTTCCCTCTTCGTCCGCGTCTCCCCGGTGCTGCTTGCGCGAGAACCGCTCGAGGAGCGTGTACAGCGCGGGAATGAGGAAGAGGGTGAACACGGTCGACACGGTGAGGCCGCCGATGACCGCGCGCGCGAGGGGGAGGTTGGTCTCGGAGCCCGCGCCCATCCCGAGCGCCATCGGGGCGAGGCCGACGACGGTGGCGATGGTGGTCATGAGGATCGGCCGGAGGCGCGTCTGGCCGGCGCGGACGACCGCCTCGACGAGCGGCTCGCCGCGCGCCTGGAGCAGGCGGGCGAAGTCCACGAGGAGCACGCCGTTCGAGACCACGATCCCCACCATCATGATCGCGCCCATGAAGCTGTTCACCGACAGCGTCGTCCCGGTGGACCAGAGCGCGAGCAGCACCCCGGCGAACCCGAGCGGCACCGAGAACATGATCACCAGCGGGTCGACCAGCGACTTGAACTGCGAGGCGAGGATCATGTAGACGAGCGCGATCGCCTTCAGGGCGGCGAACCGGAGGCTGCCGAAGGCGTCCTTCTGCGCGGCCACCTCCCCGCCGAGCGTGGCGGTGAAGCCGTCGGGGCGCGGCTTCGCGTCGATGGCCGCCTGGACGGCCTCGGCGGCGGCGCCCAGGTCCTTCTCCGGCGCGACGTTGGCGGTCACGTTCACGATCCGCTGCATGTACTTGCGGTTCACGGCCACGGGGCCGGACGCGCGCCGGATGTCGGCGATGTTGTCGAGGTTCACGATCTCGCCCGCCGGGGTCCGCACGAAGATCTCGCCCAGATCCTGCAGCCGCGCGCGGTAGGCGTCGTCCAGCCGGACGTTGATCACGTACTGGTTGCCGGTGCGGGCGTCGATGTACGGGATGGACGAGAACTGGGCCGAGCCCGCGAGGCTGGCGAGCACGGTCTGGGCCACCTGCGTCTCGCTGAGGCCCAGCCGGCCGGCCTTCTCCCGGTCCACCTCCACCTTCAGCTCCGGGTAGTTCTCCTCGCGCGAGATCTGGACGTCGGTGAGGTAGGGCCTGCCGCGATCGTCGGCGAGGCCGCGCAGGGCCTCGGCCAGCTCCTTGGCATACGCGGCGCCCTCCTCGAGGTCGTACCCGACCACCTCCACGTCGATGGGCGCGCTGGAGCCGAAGCTGACGGTCCGCTTCTGGATGCCGCCGACGAAGAGGTGCACCTGGATCCCGGGGAACTCGCCTGCGACGGCCTGCCGGATACGCCGGGCCACCTCCTGGTCCGACACGCTGCGATCCGCCAGCGGGGCGAGGTTGACGCTCATCGATCCGGAGTGCGGCCCGGTGGCCGAGCCCCAGCCGCCGCCGCGTCCGGAGGGCAATCCGGTGGTGGAGATGATGGTCCGGACCACCGGCGTGCCGTCGCGCGCGAGGAGGTCGGCCGCGGCGCGCCGGACGGTCTCCTCCAGCCGGATGGTGACCTGCTCGGTGAGGGGCAGCCGCGTCCCGATGGGCGTCTTGTAGCTCACCTGGATCTGGCTCTCGTCGGCGTCGGGGATGAACTCGGTGCCGACGTTCGGGAGCAAGAAGGCCGTGGCCAGGGCGCAGCTGGTCACGATGCCCCCGACCACGCGCAGTCGCCGGGCGAGCACCCAGCGGAGCGCGCCGGCATAGGCGCGGTCCAGCCGGGCGAGCCGGCCGGTGATCCAGCGGCTCACCCCGTGGCCGCGCCCGGACTCCTCCGCCTTGAGGATGCGGAGGCAGAGCAGGGGGGTGACCGTCCGGGAGACGAGAAAGCTCATCACCAGCGCGAAGGCGATGGTGAGCGCGAGCGGCATGAAGAGGTTGCGCGAGACGCCGGTGAGGAAGACGACCGGGAAGAACACGACGATGGTGGTGACGGTGGAGACGAAGATCGGCGCGGCCACCTCCTGCGCGGCGTTGAGGACCGCGGTGCGCCGGTCCTGGCCCATCGCGAGGTGGCGGTGGATGTTCTCGAGCTCGACGATCGAGTCGTCCACGAGACGCCCCACGCCGAGCGCCATGCCGCCGAGCGTGAAGATGTTGAGCGTCTGGCCGGTGAAGAAGAGCAGCACGAACGTGGCGATGAGCGAGAGCGGGATCGCCACGGCGATGATCCCGGTGGCGGTCAGCGACACGAGGAAGACGAGGATGACGCCCACGGCGAGGAGGCCGCCCCAGAGCGCCTCGTGCTCCAGCGCGGCGATGGAGGCCCGGATGTAGGTGGACTGGTCGAAGGCGATGGTGAGCTGCACGCCGGGCGGGACGCCGCGAAGGTTCTGGATGGTCTTCCGCACCTCGTCCACCACCGCGACGGTGTTGGCTCCCGGCTGTTTCTGGACCCGGAAGAAGACGCTCCGTTGCCCGTTCACCCGGACGATCTCGGTCTGATCGGCGGTGCCGTCCTCGACCGTGGCGACGTCGGAGACGCGGACGGGCGAGCCGCCGTCCGCGGCGGGGCGGACCACGACGTCCGCGAGCGGCCGCGCCTCCCCGAAGGACGTGTTCGAGAAGACGTTGTAGTCGACCGATGCCGTGCGGAGGTTCCCGGAGGGCAGCAGCAGGTTGGAGCCGCGGACGGCCGCGAGCACGTCGAGGATGCCGAGCTTGCGCGCCCGGAGGGCGTCCGCCCGGACCTTGACCGTGATCTCGCGGATCTTGCCGCCGCCCACCGATGCGCTCGCCACGCCGGGGATGCGCTCGAGCTGCGGCTGGATGGTGTTGAAGGCGATGTCGTAGAGCTGCTTCTCGTCCAGCCCCTCGCCGTTCATCGCCACCTGCACGACCGGCCAGCCGGACACGTCCACCTTGATCACCGACGGTTGCGCGACGCCGGAGGGAAGGGAGCTCAGGATCCGGCTCACCCGCTGCGCCACGTCGAACTGGGCGTTGTCGAGGTTGGTCCCGTAGCGGAAGTAGACGCGGACCGAGGAGATGCCGTGCTTCGAGTTGCTCTCGACGCGGTCCACGCCGGGCGAGGCGGAGACGGCGCGCTCGATGGGGACCGTGATGGACTTCTCGATGTCCTGCGGCCCGGCGCCCGTGTAGTAGGTCACCACCTGGACGAGCGGGGTGTCGATGTCCGGGAAGAGATCGACCGAGAGGGCGCGCAGGGACACGAACCCGAGGGCGATCGTCATGAGCGACATCATCAGGATGAAGATCGGGTTCCGGAGCGCGAGGCGGGTGAGCCACATGTCGCGATGCTCCTAGGGCAACGCCTGCGCGGTGGCGTCCAGCGGGCGGCCGGTGAACGGGTCCACCCCCTTCACCGCCCGCACCAGCGTCCCATCGGAGAGGACGTCCATGCCCGCGGTCACGATCTCGTCCCCCGGCGCGAGGCCGGCTGTGACCTCGAGCCAGTCGCCGCCGTCCACCCCGATCTCCAGCGTCGCGCGGCGGACGCGGGCGAACCTCCCGGGCGGCGCGGCGCCCCCCTTCGTGCCCGCCGCAGGATCCGGCTCGGCCGCGCCGACCACGAAGGCGTGGAACCGGCCGCTCGTGAGCTGCACCGCGGCCGCGGGGATCACCACCGCGCGCTCGTGCACCTCGGTCACGATCGACGCGCGACCGTACATGCCGGGCCGGAGCGTGCCGTCGGGGTTCTGGACGTGCACCTCCGCCTCCACCGTCCGCGAGCCGGGATCGAGGGCCGGCGAGATGCGGACCACCTTGCCCGCGACGGTCCGGCCGGGGAGCGCGTCGAGCGTGAGGTGCGCGTCCTGCCCGGTGCGGAGGCGGATCACGTCCCGCTCGTTCACGGGCACGAAGGCGCGGAGCACGTCCGTCCGCTGGATGGTGAGGATCGCGCCGCTGCCGGCGCCCGGCCCCACGAGCGCGCCCGGGTCGAGCCGGCGCGCTGAGACCCAGCCGTCGAGCGGCGACTCGATCCGCGTCTCGCCGAGCCGCGTCGCGAGCGCGCCCACGTTGGACTGTGCCGCGGCGAGCGACGCCTCGGCGCTCGCCAGGGCGGTCCGGTGCTGCTGGAGCTCCTGCTCCGAGAGGAACCCCCCGGGCGCGAGGCGCTCGCTCCGCTCGGCATTGGCGCGCGCGAGCGCGACCTGCGCCTGGAGCTGGGCGAGGTTGCCTCGGGCGGCGGAGAGCTGGTCGGGGAGGTCGGAAGGGCGCACCACCGCGAGGAGCTGCCCACGGCGCACGCGGTCGCCGCGATCCACCAGCACCGCATCGAGCCAGCCGATCGATTTCGCCCCCACGTCCGCCTGCTGCAGCGGCCGCAGATCGATCGGCGCCCGGATCTCCACTGCGACGTCCCTGACCGTCACGCTCGCGCTGGTGACCGCGGGCGGCGGCCGCTGGCGCGGTCCGGCAGGCTTTCCACCGCAGGCGAGCGCGAAGGGGACGGCGAAGGCGAAAAGAAGGGGAGCGTGTGGGCGCAGCGTCACGGAGGGCCTCGCGAGGAGACCAGGATCAGATACGGCAACCCGCGCTGCGTCAATGCCTCACGGCCGCTACCCCTCCCACGTCCAGCCCACGATGTCCGGCGGGTCGATCCCGTGCTCGTGGGCGTAGAGCAAGCACCCGAGCTGCCGGTTCCGCAGCATCTCCTTGACGTGCGCCCCCGCGACGTGCAGGCG
>JAEZXM010000021.1 GCA_023419875.1 Pseudomonadota bacterium
GGTCCCCGGGGGGGGGGGGGGGGGGGGGGGGGGGCCCCGGGGGGGGGCGGGGGGGGGCCGGGGCGGCACGCCCCCTTCTACGGGTAGAGCTTCTTGAGGATCTCCGGATCCTCCTCGCCGTCCGCGAGCATCGAGTGGCAGGTCTCGCAGTCCTGCGAGATCGTCTTCCCCGACGGCGTGGCGTGCGTCTCGTCGTGGCACCGGAAGCACCCGGTCGTCTCCTCGTGGCCGAGCAGGCTCGGGTAGGTGCCCCAGCCGATGTTCATCTGCGGCCAGACGTTGTACCCCCAGGACTCCGCGAGCACGCGCGCGGCGGCGAGCACCTGGTCCCTCTTCGCCGCCCAGACCTCCGGGTGCTGCTTCTCGTAGAACCCGGCGAGCGCGTCCCGGATCCCGGCCTCGGCCGCGGCGCGGTCCGCATACTTCGCGGTGATCGCCGCCATCGCCTCGCGCCGGACGAACGGGAGGCTCCGGTCGATCCGGCCCTCGGCGAGCGCGGTGTCCACCTCGTGCGTCGCGGTCCGGTACTGGTGCGTCGGCCGGTTGTGGCAGTCCACGCAGTCCATGGTCCGCCACGCGAGCTTCGAGGGGTCCACCGGCGCGGCCTTCTCGTCGGGCGGCAGGTCGTACCGCTCGACCTCGCCCCCGGGCCGCGTGACCTCGACCGTGTGCACGGTCTCGCGCTTGGGATCGGCCAGGTAGCGGATGGAGACGCCGGGCGAGACATGCCAGTGGATCCCGTGCCCCGCGTCGCCTCCGCCCACGTGCATGAGGAGCACGGTCTTCTTCGGCGTGCTCTTCTCGTCCTCGGCGAAGCGGGTGAGGACCCGCAGCCGGTCGCCGACGAACTTCGTCGGCCAGTGGCACTGCTCGCAGGTGTCGCGCGAGGGGCGCAGGTTCTCGACCGGCGTGGGGATGGGGCGCGGGTAGAGATCGAAGGTGACCGAGACCACCTGCCACGCGCCGGAGAGCTTCGACTTCACGAACCAGCTCGCCCCGGGCCCGATGTGGCACTGGACGCAGGCCACCCGCGCGTGCGGCGAGCGCGTGTAGGCCGTGTACTCGGGGTCCATCACCTCGTGGCACGAGCCGCAGAACTCGGACCGGTCCATGACCTCGGCGCCCTTCCAGCCCGCGGCGGCGAGGATGAGGACGTTCGCAGCGGTGAGGGCCGCGAAGAGGATCACGCGCGAGCGGGTCCTCGGCTCGTTGAGATCGAAGACGGGCAGCGGCGACGGCCCTTCGCGGCGCTGCCGCCGGCGCTCGCGCCAGATCCCGATCGGGATGAGGAGGAGCCCGATCAGGAAGATCGCCGGCAGGACGAGGTAGGCGAGGATGCCGAGGTACGGCGACTCCTCGAGCCCGACCATTGCCAGGACGAAGAAGAGGACGATCAGGAACCCGCTCGCGGTGGTGAGCATGGCCCCCGCGAGGCCGAGCTTGGTCTGGACGAGGCGCTGGAAGAAGTCTCGCATAGGGGCCGGCATTATACTCCCGGAACCCGATGCCACCCGACGCCCTGACCAGCCTCCCCGCGTACCCCGCCTTCGAGTTCGAGACCCGCGTCCAGGAGCTACCGCCCCTGACCGGCGATCCCAGGGCGGACTTCCTGGCCGGCCGGCGGTTCGTCGAGGAGGTGCACCGGGCCGGCGGGAGCGGGCATACGGTCGTGCGCCTCCAGAGCGCCGCCACCGATCGGATCGTCGACCAGCTCTGGGCACGCGCCGTGGCGGAGGCGGAGCGGACGCACGCGCCGAGCTCGGTCTCGCTCATCGCCATCGGCGGCTACGGCCGTCGCGACCTCGCACCGTACAGCGACCTCGATCTGCTCGTCCTGCACGCCGACGGGAAGCCCGATCCCTTCGTGAAGCTCGCGGCGGAGCGGCTCGTGTACGCGCTGTGGGATCTCAAGCTCGAGGTCGGGTACTCGGTCCGCGACCTCGCCACCTGCGACCGGCTCGCCTCGGAGGACCACACCGCCCGGACCGCGCTCCTCGACCTCCGCTGGCTCGCCGGCGATCGCGATCTGTTTCGCGCCCTGGAGCGCGCCGAGCTGCACGGACTCTCCGCTGCCAAGGTCGAGAAGTTCCTCGCCGACAAGCTCGACGAGATGCGCGAGCGCCGCGAGCGGTTCGGCGACTCGCTCTACCTGCTCGAGCCCAACCTCAAGGAGTCGGAGGGCGGCCTGCGCGACCTCCAGTCGGCGCTCTGGCTCGCCCGGGTCCGGTTCAAGGTGGCCGGAATCACCGAGCTCCTCTCGCGCGCCCTCCTCCCCGAACGCGAGATCCGGGAGATGCGCCGCGCCCGCGACTTCCTCTGGCGCGTCCGGAACGAGATGCACTACATCGCCGGCCGCAAGTGGGACCAGCTCACCTTCGACGTCCAGCCGCAGGTGGCGGCGGGCATGGGCTACACCGACCGGCCCGGATCGTCGGCCGTCGAGGAGTTCATGCGCCACTACTACCTGGCCGCGAAGACGGTGATCGTGGCGTGCGACGCGATCGTCGATCGCTGCCTCGAACCGCAGAACGCCACCGGCTGGCGGATGGTGCCGCCGCCGGCCTCGGTGATCGGGGCGGAGCGCCCGGTGACCATCCTCCAGGGCCAGCCCACCCGCGCCGCGGACCGGTTCCTGCCCGGGGGCGAGCTGAAGGTCTTTCGCGGGCGCCTGACGGTGGTGGACAAGGACGTGCTGCGGCGCTCGCCGGCGGCGCTCGTCCGCCTCTTCGCCGCCGCGGATCGCGAGGCCCTCGACCTGTACCCGTACGCGCGCGACCTCGCCGCCCAGGTCGCCACCGAGATGCCGCCCGAGGCGGCGCAGGACCCGGAGCTGAACCAGGAGCTGCTCACCTGCTTCGTGCGGCCGGGCACGCGCGGCCGCTTCCTCACGCTGATGCACGAGATCGGGGTGCTCCCGCACGTGCTCCCGGAGTTCGCCCGCGTGACGGCGCGGCGGCAGATCGACCTGTACCACGTGTACACCGTGGACGTGCACACGCTCTTCGCCGTGCGCCGTCTCTTCGCGCTCCGCTGCGGCGACGTCTCGGAGCCGCTCCTGGGCGACCTGATGCGCTCCCAGGAGCGGCCGCTGGCGCTCTACCTGGGCACGCTCTTCCACGACATCGGCAAGGGGAGCGGCCGGGATCACTCCGAGTACGGCGCGGAGATCGCGGTCCAGGCCTGCCCGCGCCTGGGCGTGGATCCCGCCGACGCGGCCGACATCGAGTGGCTCGTCGCCAAGCACCTGCGCATGTCGCACATCGCCCAGCGGCGCGATCTCTCGGATCCCGACCTCATCCACGCCTTCGCCGAGGAGGTCGGCACGCTCGACCGGCTCGAGAAGCTGTACCTCCTGACCTACGCGGACATCGCAACCGTCGGACCGCGCACCTGGACGGAGTGGAAGGGGCGCCTCCTCCAGGAGCTGTACGAGAAGACCCGCGAGGCGCTGACGCGGGGCGAGCGGCGGCCGGAGCCGGGGACCGCCGAGACCGAGGGCCGGCAGCGGATGGCCGCGGCGCTCGTCACCGGCCCGCACTACACGCCGCCGGAGGCGCGGACGACGTTCCTCCAGGCCATGCCCGCGCGCTACTTCGTCACCGCCTCGCCAGCCGACGCTCCTCGGCACCTGAGGCTGCTCGAGCTCGGCAAGAGCCGGCCGCTGGCGTCGCTGGTGCGGCACCACGAGCGGCTCGGCCTCTCGGAGGTCACGATCACCGCTCGCGACCGGCCGGGCCTCCTCGCCACGATGGCCGGGGTCTTCGCCGCGCACCGGATCGACATCCACCACGCCGAGGTCTTCTCGACGCCGGACGACCCGGCGCTCGGCTGGCTCGCCGGGCGGGCGCTCGATCTCTTCCAGCTCCGGGGGCCGGAGGGGTCCGTGCTCCCGGCGCGCCGCTGGCGGGCGGCCCGCCGCGACCTCGCCCGCGTCCTCTCCGGAGAGGAGCCGCTCGACGGCCTGATGGCCCGGCGCCTGCGGGCCTCCTCCCTGCCCGCCAAGCCGCTCCCCGGCGTCCCCACGCGCGTCGTGATCGACAACCACAGCTCGCGCACCCACAGCGTCGTGGACGTGTTCACCGCCGATCGCGTGGGCCTCCTGCACACGCTCTCTCGCACGTTCTTCGAGCTCGGCCTCTCGGTGGACATCGCGCGGATCGCGACGGAGGGCCACCGTGCGGCCGACGCGTTCTACGTCCGCACCGCGACCGGAGGGCGGGTCGCTCCCGAGGATGCTCCCCGGATCACCGCGGCGATCGAGGCGGCGCTCGCTCGACCGGAGTGATCGCCCGCCTCCCGCACGCAGGTCCGACCGGGGCACGCGCGCCGATCCTTCCGCCGGCCCCGGCGGTGAGCTGCCGATCCCCGGCGGGACGCTCGGAAATGCTCCGGGATGGCGCGCCCTTGTCCACCCAGCCGGCCGTGGACACCATGTTCCACGGGCGCTCGGGGTAGGGGAAGGGGAGCAGGCTGCGTGACGAAGGGCATCATCCGTATCGGGGTCGTGACGGCGTACCCCGAGATCGACTGGCACAGCCGCCGCCTCCTCGAGGCGTGCAGCCGCCGCTGCTCGGCGGTGGCTCTCGATCCCGGCACCTTCGGAGCGTTCCTCGGTGCAGACGGGCTCGACCCGTCCGCGGGTGGACGTCCGCTGTGGGTGGATGCGCTCGTCCTCGCCCGAGGGCTCGGCACGAGCGGGGACCCCGACGTGCAGTTCGAGCTCTACCGGATCGTGGAGGAGCACGGAACGCCGGTCGTGAACCGCCTCGGCCCGCTCCTCGCCGCACAGGACAAGTTCCGCACCTCGTGGCTCCTTCGGCGCGCGGGTGTGCCCACGCCCGCGGCGGCCGTGGCCCAGACCTGCGAGGACGCCGAGGCGGCCCTCGAGGCGCTGGGCTCCGCAGTCGCGAAACCGATCGCCGGCTCGCTGGGCGAGGGGGTCGAGAGGATCACGGCGGACCCGGCGGGCCGCGCCGCGGTGCGCGAGAAGGTCACGCGCGATCACGGGGTCTACTTGCAATCCTACGTCCCTCATGCGGGCCGCGACCTCCGGGTGTTCGTCGTGGGGGGGAAGGTACGCGCCGCCATCGAGCGGATCGCGCCTGCGGGGGAGTGGCGGACCAACGTGAACATGGGCGGGCGGGCGTGCCCGTGGCCGTGCACCGCGGAGGTAGAGGCGGTCGCGATCGCGGCGGCGGCCGCGGTCGGCCTGGACTACGCCGGGGTGGACCTCGTGCTGGGGCCCGCCGGGCCGGCGGTGATCGAAGTGAACGGGAATCCGAGCTGGCAGGGCATCCAGGAGGCCACCGGCCTCGACATGGCAGAGGTCATCGCCGACCACGTGCTCGGCCGGGCCCTGCGCCGCCGGCGGACCAGCGACCACATTGTGCGTGAACGGGAACGTACGGGGGCAACACATGGCTGAGGAGAAGAAGGGCGGCAACAAGGGGGCGATGACGGTCTCGGAGGCCGGTCGCAAGGGGGGCGTCCGCGTACGGGAGACCCGTGGGCGGAAGTTCTACGAGGAGATCGGCAAGAAGGGCGGCGAGACCGTCAAGGCCGAGCGCGGGCGGAAGTTCTACGAGGAGATCGGCAAGAAGGGCGGTGACACCGTCAAGGCCGAGCGCGGCCCGCGCTTCTACGAGGAGATCGGCAAGAAGGGGGGCGAGACGATCAAGGCCGAGCGCGGCACCCCCTTCTACGAGGAGATCGGCCGCAAGGGCGGTCACAAGGTCCGGGAGCTCATCGAGAAGGGCAAGGCCGAGGGAGGAGAGGAAGCCCAGGCCGAGGACGGCGGCAAGCGGTAAGGCCGCCCGGGGATCGGCCCGGCGGGTGAGCGGGCCGCGATCAGGGGAGGGGGGAGCATGGCGGACAACGAGCAGAAGGATGGAGCCACGCGGCGGGAGCCGGAGGACGGGCGCCGGGGCATGACGGTCTCCGAGGCGGGCCGCAAGGGCGGCATCGCCGTCCGGGACGAGCGCGGCCACGCGTTCTACGAGGAGATCGGGAAGAAGGGCGGCCAGAAGGTGCGCGAGCTCATCCAGCGGGGGAAGAGCAGGACCTGATCTCCGCGCGTGGAACGAGGGCGGGCCCGCCTCCGGTCGTGGGGCGGGCCCGCGCTCGTGCGCGCCACCGAACGCGCGAACGATGCGCCGTTCGCTTTGTGGACGGGCGGAAAGCTGCTAGATCGGCGCCATGGCGGCCGCCCACATCGTCGAGATCGATCCGGCGCATCCCCAGCCGCGGGTCGTGGAGCGCGCGGTGTCGGTGCTCTCCTCCGGCGGGCTCCTGGCCTACCCGACCGACACCTACTACGGGATCGGCTGCGATCTCTTCGACAAGCGGGCGATCGAGCGGATCTACCAGCTCAAGCAGATGCCGAAGACGCACGAGCTGTCGTTCATCTGCCAGGACCTGGCCGAGATCTCGCGCTACGCGATCGTGGACAACGCCGCCTACCGGGTGCTGCGGCGAAAGGTTCCCGGCCCGTTCACGTTCGTGCTCCCCGCGACCCGCCTCGTCCCCGACCTGGTCCTCCGGCGCCAGAAGACGGTCGGCATCCGCATCCCGGACAGCCCCGTCGCGCTCGCCCTCGTCCGCCAGCTCGAGCACCCGCTCATCTCGACGTCGGCAGCGACCCCCGCGGGAGAGGTGCTGGTCTCGGCGAAGGACATCAAGGAGCAGCTCGGCCACGGCCTCGACCTGATCCTCGACGGGGGCCTCTTCCAGAACGAGCCCTCGTCGGTGATCGACCTCTCCGGCCCCGAGCCGGTCGTCGTCCGGGTGGGGAAGGGCGACGTGTCGGATCTGCTCGCTTGAGAGAGGCTTCGGGCCCGAGGCCTTTCTGGACCTGCTCGCCACCCGAGCTATCGTCCCCTCGTGTCCCCCCTCGACCCCGCCCTCGACCTCTACCTCTCGCACCTCCGCGTCGAGAAGGGGCTCGCCGCGAACAGCGTCGAGGGATACGGGCGGGACGTGCGCGCCTACCTCGATGCGCTGGCGAAGATGGGGATCACCTCCTGGGAGCAGGTCGGGCGGACCGAGGTGCGGGCGCACCTCGCGGGGCTCGTCCGCGCGGGGCTCTCGCCGCGTTCGCAGGCGCGTGCCCTCTCCGCGATCCGCGGGCTGCACAAGCTCCTGCTCGCGGAGCGGCTCGCGCCCGCCGATCCGACCGACGAGGTGGACGCGCCGCGCACCTCCCGGACGCTGCCGGGCCTGCTCGGTCGGGAGGAGGTCGAGCGGCTGCTGCGGGCTCCGGATCCGCGCGCACCGGCCGGCCGGCGGGACCGGGCGATGCTCGAGCTCCTGTACGCGACCGGGCTGCGGGTGAGCGAGCTGGTGTCGCTCCAGCTCAACGACCTCGACCTCGAATCGCGGGTGCTCGTTGCGCGCGGGAAGGGGAACAAGGAGCGGCTCGTGCCCGTCGGCGCGCCCGCGGTGGAGGCGGTGAAGGCGTATCTCGCGACGGCTCGAGAGCGGCTGCTCCGCGGGCGGCGATCCAAGGACCTCTTCGTCACGCCGCGCGGCGGTCGACTCACGCGGCAGGGGTTCGCGAAGCTCCTCCGCCGCCACGCGCGCGCGGCCGGCATCCGCCGGGCGATCTCGCCGCACAAGCTCCGCCACTCCTTCGCGACGCACCTGCTCGAGGGCGGCGCGGACCTCCGCGCCGTGCAGGCGATGCTGGGCCACGCGGACGTGACGACGACGCAGATCTACACGCACGTCGATCGGACCCACGTGAAGCGGCTTCACGCGCGCTTCCACCCGCGCGCCTGAGCCGCGGGCGCGCCCCCGCCGCGCGTTGACCCGGGCCCTCCGCTGGGCTAAAGAACCGCTTTTCTGAGAGGATCCTCGTTGGAGTTCGACCTCGCCGAGCGGCTCAAGTACCTCGTCGTGCTGCTGCCCTCCCTCACGGTGCACGAGTTCGCCCATGCCTGGGCGGCCTGGCGCCTCGGGGACGACACCGCCGCGCGGATGGGGCGCCTGACGCTCAACCCGATCCCGCACATCGACCCGGTCGGCACGCTTCTCCTGCCGCTGCTCGGTGTGCCGATTGGCTGGGCGAAGCCGGTCCCCGTCAACCCGGCAAACTTCCGGCGCGGGATCCGGATGAGCACGGGCGATCTCCTGGTGAGCGTCGCGGGCCCCATCTCGAACCTGAGCCTCGCCTTGCTCACCGCGATCGTCTTCGGCCTCGTGGTCCGCTTCACCGCGGGCGCCCTGCAGCCCTCGATGGTGGAGCTGTTCGGCTTCTTCATCCTGCTGAACGTCGGCCTCGCGATCTTCAACCTCTTGCCGCTCCCGCCGCTCGACGGCAGCCACGTGCTCGGGAGCTTCATCCCGTACCGCTGGCGCGACGCCTGGGACTCTTTCCAGCGGGTGGGGCCCATCCTCCTCATGATCCTGCTGGTCGCGGGGGCCGTGGGAGGACGGTCGCTCCTCTGGGCCGTCATCGGACCGCCGAGCAGCTTCCTCGTCGGCCTCCTGTATCGCCTCGCCGGAGGACTGGCGAGCTAACCCGCCCGGATCACCATGACCACCCCATCTCGCCCCGTCGTCGTCAGCGGCATGCGGCCCACCGGCCGCCTCCACATCGGTCACCTCCACGGCGCCCTCGCGAACTGGGTGCGGCTCCAGAACGAGGCCGACTGCTACTTCTTCAGCGCCGACTGGCACGCGCTCACGACGCAGTACCACGACCCAGGCGTCATCAAGGCGGCCGAGCGCGAGATGTTCGTGGACTTCATCGCCGCCGGCATCGACCCGCAGAAGGCGACGCTCTTCGTCCAGAGTGAGGTGAAGGAGCACGCCGAGCTGTTCCTGCTCCTCGGGATGATCACGCCCGTCGGCTGGCTCGAGCGGTCCCCGTCCTACAAGGAGATCCGGGAGAACATCACCGACCGCGACCTCGCGCTGTACGGCTTCCTCGGCTACCCGGTGCTCCAGACCGCGGACATCATCCTCTACAAGGCGAACCGCGTGCCGGTGGGCGTGGACCAGGTGCCGCACCTCGAGCTGGCCCGGGAGATCGTGCGCCGCTTCAACTCCCACTACGGGGAGATCTTCCCCGAGCCGCTCCCGCTCCTGACCGAGGCGCCCAAGATCCTGGGCACCGACGGCCGCAAGATGTCGAAGAGCTACGGCAACACCGTCGATCTCGGGGAGGACCCGGAGAGCACGCGGAAGAAGATCATGGGAGCGGTGACCGATCCCGCCCGCAAGCGCCGCCAGGATCCGGGGAACCCGGACGTCTGCGGCATCTTCTACCTGCACAAGGTGACGAGCACGACGGACACCATCTCCTGGGTGGACACCAACTGCCGGACGGCGGGGATCGGCTGCGTGGACTGCAAGAAGAAGCTCCTCGAGCGGCTCCTGCCGAAGCAGGAGCGGATCCGCGAACGCCGCGAGGCGCTGCTCGGGCGGCCCAAGGACGTGGATGACCTCGTGCAGCTCGGGACCCGCAAGGCCCGCGGCGTCGCCGAGTCGACGATGGCGCAGGTCCGGCAGGCCATGAAGCTCACGCTGGGGTAAGCCCCGCTCGCCCTTCGACAGGCTCAGGGCGAGCGGAATCTCGAATCCGCTCGTGCTGAGCCTGTCGAAGCACGGGCGGGAGACGCGGAGAGAACCGCCGGATGGCGAGGCACGGGACCAGGCAGGACCGAGCGGGTGCGTCCGAGGACGCGGTACCCGAGGTCGATGCGACCGCGCGCGCGGCCGCGGAGGCGTTTCGCGTCCGCCTGCCGCCGCTCAAGGCCGGCGAGCCGCCCTTCGAGGGCCCGCTCGACCTCATCCTGCACCTCGTGAGGGAGCACGAGGTCGATCTCTTCGACATCCCCATCGCCGCCATCACCGAGAGCTACCTCGCGACCCTGAAGGCGCTCCGCGAGCTGGACATCGATCTCGCCGGCGAGTTCCTGCACATGGCGGCACAGCTCCTGCTCATGAAGAGCAAGCTGCTCCTCCCGCGCACCGAGGTGGCGGAGGACGCGCCGCCCGAGGACGCGGGGGTGGACCCGCGCGCCGAGCTGGTGCGGCGGCTGCTCGAGTACCAGAAGTACCGCGCCGCGGGCGAGGAGCTGGGGAGCCGGGACATCCTCGACCGGACGGTGTTCACCCGGCGTGTCCGGGCGGAGCGGCCGGCCTCGCCGGAGGGGCCCGAGGGGCTCGCCGACGTCTCGGTCTTCAAGCTCATCGAGGCGCTGGACCGCGCGCTGGAGAACGCCCGGCCCGAGACCATCCGCGAGGTGGTGACCGACCGCCTCAGCATCACCGACGCGATCAGCCGGGTGGCCGACGTGCTGCGGCTCCAGCGGCGGGCCACGTTCGAGGAGTTGCTCGCTGGACCGCCCGAGCGCCGGAACACCCGCGCGAACGTGCTCGCCACCTTCCTCGCCATCCTCGAGATGGCGAAGCTCCGGCTCGTCCGCATCTACCAGGCCGGCCTGGAGGAGGCGGGGCCCGGGGCGGAGATCGTCGTCGAGGCACGCGAGACGCTGGGCGACGACGGCGCCACGCCCGGCGCCCAGGAGGACTACAGGTGAACCAGGATTCCCACGATCGCGACGGCGCCGTGCCCGCCCCCGGAACCTCGCCGGCCGTCTCCGACGAGGAGCTCTCCGCCCTGCAGGCCGCCGAGGAGGCGAAGGCGGGGGATCCGGCGCTCGAGGAGGTCGAGTCGGCGCAGATCGACGTCCCGGAGGGGAAGGGTGAGGAGAAGGAGGAGCCGTTCGAGAAGCTCGCCGCCGAGGCGAAGCGGCTCGGCGAGGGACGGGCCCGGACGGTCCTCGAGACGCTCCTCTTCCTCGCGGAGAAGCCGCTCACGCCGGAGGAGCTCCGCCAGGCGACCGGGCTCGAGGTGGAGCGGATCGGGAAGGCGCTCGACCAGCTCTCGGGCCAGTACCGCGAGGGGCTCTCGGGCATCGTGCTCCACGAGGTCGCCGGTGGCTGGCAGCTCCGGACCTCGCCCCTCAACTCGGGCTTCGCCCGCCGTTTCCTGCGCGTGAAGCCGCAGCGCCTCACCCGCGCCGCCCTGGAGACGCTGGCCATCGTCGCCTACCGCCAGCCGGTGACGCGCCCGGAGATCGAGGAGGTCCGCGGCGTCGACAGCGGGGCGGTCCTCAAGGCGCTGCTCGAGCGGCGGCTGGTCAAGATCCTCGGCAAGAAGGAGGAGCCGGGCCGGCCCATCCTCTACGGCACCACCCGGGAGTTCCTCGAGTTCTTCGCGCTCAAGGACCTCGCCTCGCTGCCCACCCTCCGCGAGTTCCACGAGCTGTCCGAGGAGCACCGCGACATCGTCGAGAAGGAGGCGCCGGAGGAGCTGCCGGGCATCTCGGGCATCGTGGACGAGCTCTCTGATCCGACGGCGCGAGCCGCGCTCGAGTCGAAGCGGGCCGAGGGCGATGCCGCGCTCGACGAGCTGGAGCGGGCCATCGCCGACGTGGACGAGAAGGGACGGGCGGCGGCGGAGGCGCTCGGGGAGGGGAAGAAGGACGCCGAAGGCGACGGGACCCTGCCGCTCGCGGAGCCGAGTGCCGGCCCGGATCAGAAGGCGGGCGCGTAGTGTCCGAGGAGCGGATCCAGAAGTTCCTCGCCGCGAGCGGCGTCGCCTCGCGGCGCAAGGCCGAAGCGCTCGTCGCCGCGGGGCGCGTGCAGGTGAACCGCCGGACGGTCACCGCGCTCGGAACGAAGGTGGATCCGGATCGCGACCTGATCACGCTCGACGGGAAGCTCGTCTCGCGGCCCGACTCCAAGAGCTACTATCTGCTCTACAAACCTCCGGGGTGCGTCACCACCGCCTCGGACCCGGAGGGCCGGCCGACGGCGCTCCAGTACCTCGCCGGCGTGCGTGCCCGGGTCTTCCCCGTGGGCAGGCTCGATTACGACGCCGAGGGGGCGGTGCTCTTCACGGACGACGGCGAGCTCGCGAACCGGCTCGCCCACCCGCGGTACGGGCACGAGCGCGTGTACCTGGTCAAGGTCCGCGGCGCTCCGGATCCCCGGGCGCTCGAGCGGATGGCCGCGGGCGTGCGGCTCGAGGACGGCCCGGCCCACGCGCTGCAGGTCGGGATCCACGAGCACGCCGAGAAGAACGTCTGGATCCGCGTCGTGGTCGGCGAGGGCCGTTACCACCTCGTGAAGCGGCTCTGCGAGGCGGTCGGGCTTCAGGTGCAGCGCCTCTACCGGCCGGAGTTCGGCGGCGTGACCGTCGAGGGGCTCAGGTCGGGCGAGTTCCGCGCGCTCACCGCCGCGGAGGTGAAGGCGATGCGCCAGCGGGTCGGGCTCGCGCCCGGGTCCGCTGCCGCGCCGCCCTTTCCCCGGAAGCTCCCGCGCGCTGCGCGCCGCCACGGGCACGGGCCGCCGCCGGTGCCGGGGGCGGAGGTTCCCGAGCCGGTGAAGAAGCTGGACGCGAGGAAGCCGGAGCCGAAGAAGCACGAGAAGAGGTGAGCCCTCCAGCGATCCGGCCGCCGTGAGCGCGTGGAGCATCGCGCGCGGCCGCCGGCAGGCGGACCCGCTTGCGCCACGGCCGGCGACCGGCGACCATGCACGGCAATGCGAATGCTCCGGATCCTCGCCTGCGGGCTCGTGCCCGCCGTCCTCGCCTGCGGCCCCCGGGGCGACGTGACCTCCACCGATCCCGAGGTCCGGGTGGCGGGTGTTCGCGCCGCCGCGCGACGCGGCGGGGAGGGCACGGCGACGCTGCTCGTCGCGCAGCGGGACGGCGACGCGCGCGTGCGGCGGGCGGCCGTCGAGGCC
>JAEZXM010000063.1 GCA_023419875.1 Pseudomonadota bacterium
ACTCCAGCCTGCGTCCGTGGGCCTCCGCGCGCTCCAGCAGGCCGAGGAGCTCGGAGCTCGGCTCGCGCGAGCGATCGCCACGACGCGCCGCACGGTGAAGCGAGGAGAGCGCCTGCGCGAACCCGACGTCCTCGGTCGCGCCCCGGCGCGCCAGGATCGCGTCCAGCCGGCGCATCCGCTCCTTCAGGTCCTTGAACGCCTCGTTCATTTCTTCTTGGCCTTTCTCGCGGCGGCGGCCCGGGGGCGCTCGGGCGCGTAGCGGCCCGAGACCGGATCCAGCGCGAACGCCGGGAGATTCTCGAGGCGCTCGTCGTGCGTTCTGGGGTCTGGGGCGAGGAACCGTTCCACCGCGGTCAGCCGGAGCTTGGCCGCCTCGCGGCGCTCGCCCTCGACGAAGAAGACGTGGATCGCGGTCGGTTCGAGGGCGACCACCCGGCCGATGCCGAGGGTCGAGTGTCGAACCACCATTCCCTGCCTGAATTCGCTCATCGCGTGCCTCCGTTCGCGGAGGGCGACCGCTCGAATGAACGGAGGTCGGCGCGAGTGCATGGAACATACCCCACGGGGCTCACGGAAGAAACGCCCGCACGGGGCGGCGACTCCGCGCACGGGGCGGCGAGCACCTTGCGTCTTTCTTGGGCAATGGACTCGACTCCGGCGCCGGAACCGGTTACACGTCGCGCGCGCTCCGAAGAGCGCGGCAGCATCGCGAGGCACTCTTTGCCCCGCGTTCACGACAAGAAAAGAGCAGATCAGCACATGGCAACTGGCACAGTGAAGTGGTTCAACGACGCGAAGGGCTTCGGCTTCATCACGCAGAGCGACGGCGGCGAAGACGTCTTCTGCCATCACACGGCGATCCAGACGGACGGCTTCCGTTCGCTCGCGGAGGGCCAGAAGGTGGAGTTCGACGTCGCGCGCGGGCCGAAGGGCCTGCAGGCGCAGAACGTCCGGCCGATCTCCTGAGCCGCGACGGAGCGTGATGCACCGGGCGCCCGGCCTCTTCGAGGTCGGGCGTTCGAGCTTCCGGGTTCCTGCCCGCCGCCGGGTCTCACCGGCGCGCGCGGACGGCGCGCGCGGCGGCGAGCGCGTCCATCAGGGCGACCGGATCGATCGGCTTGCCGAGCTTCGCGTCCGCCCCCCCGCCCTTCTCCTGCAGGAGGCGGGAGCACCCCGACATCGCGACCACCGGCACGCTTCGCCAGCGGGGGTTCGCCCGCACGACCGCCAGCAGCTCGTCGCCCGAGCGTCCGGGCATGTCGAGGTCCGTCAGGATCGCGTCGGGGAGCGGCTCGTCCCCCAGGCATTCGATCGCGCCGTCGGCGCTCGCGGCGAGGGCGACCGCCAGTCCCTTGGCCTCGAGCAGCGCACCGAGCGCAAGGAGCGCCGCCGGGTCGTCGTCCACCACCAGTACGAGCCGGCGAGATTGTTCCATCCGCACCCAAGCTAGTCATGGCGATCCCGCGTGGGCACGCCCGCGCCATGTCCCCACGCCGGGCGGTCGCATGGACGGCCCCGCGCAGCGGGTCGTGCGGAACGGACGCCCCGTCCGTCGGGGCCCCGTTCGAAGCCGCTTGGCGTCGGAGGCGGAGGGGCAGGATGACCTCGAGATGCTCGACGTTCACCGACTCTCCCTCCACGGCCACGAGGTCGCCTACCGGCTCGCGGGCGACGGCCAGACGCTGCTGCTCATCCACGGGATGGCCGGGGACTCGCGGACCTGGCTCGAGGCGATGCGCCGCCTCGCGCCGCGCTACCGCGTGCTTGCGCCGGACCTGCCCGGACACGGCGCGTCCGCGAAGACCGCGGGGGACTACTCGCTCGGCGCGCACGCCAACGTGTTGCGGGACCTGCTCCAGGCGCTCGGCATCGAGCGCGCGACGCTGGTCGGGCACTCGCTCGGCGGCGGGATCGCGCTCCAGCTCACGTACCAGTTCCCGGAGCTGTGCGAGCGTATGGTGCTCGTGGCGAGCGGCGGGCTCGGGCGCGACGTGAGCCCCATCCTCCGCGCGCTCTCGATGCCCGGCGCCGAGATGGTCCTGGCGCTCGCGTTCCCGTCCTTCCTGCTGCGGCGGGGGGAGGCGGTGCGCGCGTGGCTCCACGCCCGCGGGATCCGCGCGCCCGGGCTGACCGAGCGGTGGAACGCGTACGCCTCGCTCGCCGACGCGGGGACGCGGCGCGCGTTCGTGCGGGAGCTGCGCGCGGTCGTGGACCACGGCGGCCAGGTGGTGAGCGCGCGCGACCGGCTCTACCTCGCGCGGCACCCGACGCTCATCGTGTGGGGCGCCCGCGACTCGATGATCCCCGTCGCGCACGCGCACGCGGCGCACGAGGCGATCCACGGCAGCCGCCTCGAGGTCTTCGCCGACGTCGAGCACTTCCCGCACGTCGAGCTCCCGGACCGCTTCGCCGAGGTGCTCGCGGGTTTCGTCGAGTCCACCGCTCCGGGGCGGGAGCCGGAGGAGGCCGGTCTCGTTCGGGGCACCCCTCCCGGGTCCGCCACGCCGCGCGCGGAAGGAGTTCACTGAGGGCAGAGAGAGGTGCCTCATGCCCGCCGCGCGCTACGTCATCCTCCCCGCGGACAACCGCTTCAACCTCCGGATGCGCTCGCCCTCGCTCGACCTCTGGCGGGGCGAGTCGGGCGCAGCGATGGCGGGCCTCACGGGCCCGGGGGCAGCGGCTCCGGCGCGGCGAGCGGTGGCGGACGTGCTCCGGGTGCGCAACGTCGTCTCGCGGATCGGCGACGACGAGGCGCTGCTCGTCACCCTCGACGACGAGGAGCGGCTCGAGCTCCGGCGGAAGTTCCCGGGCGTCTCGCTGGTCGAGGAGGCCGCCGCCCGGATGGCGCACATGCAGTGGGAGCTCCGGCCCATCGTCGAGAGCGGCATGGCGGGCACCTCGCGCGCGCGGCAGGAGCTCCGCGTCCGGGTCGTCGATCGGAAGGGCAAGCCGCTCGCGCGGCGCGTCGTGCTCGCGCTCACCGACGTCACCACGCACCCGCCCACGGGCGCGTCCGCCGAGACCGATGGGAAGGGCGTCGCGCGGTTCCTGCTCCCCGCTCGCAGCCAGGTGCAGCGCGTGATCGTCGAACCGTCGCTGCGCACCTGGGGGACCTTCTGGTCGAACAACGGGAGGCGCGTCCGCACGCTCGAGCTCGTGTGCAAGGAGGTCGATCCGGCCGCGCTGGACGACGGTCTGCGCCGGCTGCATCGCCCGGGGACGGCGGGCGAGGGGGAGGGCGTGACGGTGGCGGTGGTGGACGGCGGCGCCACGCACGCGGCGCTCCGGATCGAAGGCGGCGCGAACCTCTCCGACGCGGGGCCGGCGGACGATCTCTCGGACAACGGGATCGGCCACGGCACGCACGTCGCCGGCATCATCGCGGGGCAGCCGGGGCGGGGCACGCCCGCGGGGCTCGCGCCCGGCGTGCGGCTGCGCGTCTACCGCGCGTTCGCGAAGAAGGTGACCGTCACCGGGAGCTTCGCGGTCGCGGCGGCGATCCGGCGCGCGGTGGACGATGGCGCCGATCTGGTGAACGTGAGCATCACGCTCGACGACCGCGACGTGACGCTCGTCGAGCGCGAGGTCGAGCGGGCGCGCGCGAAGGGCGCGGTGTGCGTCGCCGCGGCCGGGAACGACGGCGGGCCGGTGCGGTTTCCGGCGCGCCTGCCGGGGGCGATCGGCGTCTCGGCCGTGGGAATGCGGACCTGGCCCAGGGGGATCGGCCCGTTCGAGGTGGCCCCGTCGCCCAAGGCGAAGCGGAAGCCGCAGCTCGGCGTCGCGCGCTTCTCCTGCCACGGGCCGGAGATCGACCTGACCGCGCCGGGCGTCGGCGTGGTCTCGCTCCTGCCCCGCGGCTGGGGCGCGATGGACGGCACCTCGATGGCCGCCCCGGCGATCACGGGGCTGCTCGCACGGACGCTCGCCCGCACCCCGGAGATCCTCGGCGCGGCCCGCGATCAGTCCCGCAGCGACGCCATCGTCTCGCTCGCCGTGCGCATCGCCACCTCGGTCGGGTTGCCCGCCGGGTGGGAAGGTCATGGCATCCTTCCGGACTGAGGAGCAACGGTGACCGATCGTACGCGCAAGAAGAAGACGGGCCCTCCGCGGCGGCGGCTCGTGGTCCAGTTCCGGCAAAGGGGCGATCCGAGCCCCGAGCAGACGCAGGCGGTCCACTCGGCGGTGAAGAAGCTCGCCGACAAGGCGGCGGTGAAGTCCGAGTTCCCAGGCGCCCTCCAGGTCGAGGTCGCGCCCGAGAGCGAGGCGGAGCTCCGCGAGTCCATCGACCAGGGCGACTGGGACGTGAACGTGGAGGGGACCGCCCGGATGCCCCCGAAGCCCATTCCGGAGGAGTGACCATGCCCCCCAGGAAACGCCTCGCGATGCGCTGGGCGGCCGGCGAGAACGGGTTTCGTGTGCGGTCGTTCGAGATCGAACGCGGCGCCACGATGCAGCGGGTCACGAAGGCGCTGCGCGATCCCGCGGAGTACGACGATCGCGAGGGATACGAGGAGGACTTCCTCGGGAGGGCCGAGCGCTCCGTGCCGCTGCCGAAGCTGGCCGATGCAGCCGACGCGGCGCCGGTGAAGGGTGGCGGCGTCGAGCTCAGGTACGAGCACTTCAGCGTGGTGCAGTCGAAGAAGCGCCGCATGTGCTTCTTCAGCGCGTGCAACCTCGACGGCGCGAAGAGCGTGAAGTCGAAGCGCTCCACCACCTGGCGCTACGACCCGCGCATCGCCACCCAGTACCAGCTCATCGACGAGTGCTACGGCAACGCCGACGACGGGCTCTTCAGCCGCGGGCACATGACGCGCCGCGAGGATCCGGTCTGGGGGCCGAACAAGGTGTTGGCCGAGGAGGACACCTTCCACGCGACCAACGCCGTGCCGCAGATGCAGGGGCACAACTCGCCCGTGTGGCTCGGCCTCGAGGACCACGTGCTCCAGAACGCCGACGCGGACGACCAGAAGGTGACCGTCTTCACCGGCCCCGTCCTCGATCCCTCGGACCCGGTCCTCTACGGCGTGAAGGTGCCCGTTCAGCTCTGGAAGATCGTCGCCTTCGTCCACCCGACGAAGCGGCGGCTCGCCGCCGTCGCCTACCTCGACAGCCAGGCGGAGCACCTGCCCGGCGCCGCGCCTTCGTACGTCTGGGGACAGTTCAAGGGGATGCAGGTGCCGATCGCGCGGGTCGCGAAGCTGACCGGGCTCCGGTTCCGCAAGCTCGAGGACGCCGACGTCCTCCGCGGCGCGGGAATGAGCTTCTCGCTCTCGGTGAACCGGGTGGACGACGTCATCCTCTCGTGATCGGGCTCGGATGGACCCTCGGGCCATGGCTTCGTGCCGGGTATGAGCCATATTTGCGCCATGATGTTATGTGTCCTATATTCCGGGCGTGCCCGGCCCTCTGAGCAAGCAGGCGATCGAGGATGCGTTCCGGACCCTGGACGAGGCGCTCGACCGGGACGTGACGCTCATCGTCGGTGGCGGCACCGCGATGATCCTCGCGTACGGCATCTCGATCGCCACCACCGACGTGGACGCATATCCCGCGGGCATGTCGGCCGCCGAGCTCGATCCGTACGTGAAGCGGGTCGCTCGAAAGAAGGGCCTCGCCCCCGACTGGCTCAACACGTACTACGAGACGTTCGCGTTCGTGTTGCCTCCCGACTACCGGTCCCGCCTGCGAGACGTCTTCGCCGGCTCGCACCTGCGCGTTCGTTCGCTGGGACCCGAGGACCTCCTCGTCATGAAGTGCTTCGCAGGCCGCGACAAGGACCGCGGCCATGCGCGGGCGCTCCTGCGCGAGAAGCCCGATCTGGCGATCGTCGAGGGCCGGCTGAACGCCCTCGCCGAGAAGGGTGTCAAGGGCGCGCAGAGCGCGCTCGACTTCTTCGACGACCTCCTCGAGGAGACGATGCAGTGAGGCTCGAGCGCGCTCCCGACGCGGCGACCCTTGCGCGCCTCTATCACGAGCTCTCCCGCCTCGGCGCGCCCGCGAGGGGGGAGCGCGCGCGCTGGGTGTACGGCGAGCCCGCGCCGGAGGAGCTCGTCGTCCTGGCTTCGCAGGCGGCGCGCCACGATCCGCGGCTGCTCTGGATCCTCGTCCAGCTCCTGGCCCAGCGTTTCGACCGGCTCGATCCGCGCAAGCTGCGGGTCGCCCTCCAGGACAGCGCCTGGCCGGCCACCCTCGGGGTGGTCTTCGAGTTCGCGCGGCGCGTCCAGCCGTCGCCGGAGCTCGCCGACACGGCCAGGTTCGTGATGGCGAGGGTCCCGCCTGCGTCCGGTGAGCAGTTCTTCTTCGCCTCGGGGGCGTTCGGCGGTGAGCTGGCGCGCCGGAACGCCGAGGAGTCGCTCGCCGAGTACAAGCGGTGGGGCTTCTTCGGCAGGGAGGAGCCGATCGCGAAGGAGCTCGGGGTTGCCGCGCACGGGACCATGGGAAGGACCGAACGCTCCAACGTGCTCCGGCGGCTCGCGAAGCGAGTGGAGTCGTTCACGCTCGCGGACTACGTGAACGCGCTCGGGGGGCGGGTCTCGGCGCGGCAAGCGAGCCGCGACCTCGGCTCTGCGCCCTTCCTGCTCCGCCGGGGGACCCGGCGCGGTACGCGGTATCGCCTCCGGCCGGAACGCCCTTCGCGGCCGCTCGTGGCGGGGGATCGCGTGCGCATCCACGTCTCGGGGCGGCGCCTCGCGGGCAAGGTGCTCGAGGACCTCGGAACCTCAGGCCCCGCGGGCCGGCAGCTCGTCAGGGTGGCGGTGAGGGACTCCGCGTCCGGCGACGAGCCGATGGAGGTGACCGTCCCCTCGAGCTGGCTCGAGCTCCCCGACCCGCTCCCTCACCGCGGCGTGACCGTGATCTCGTAGCCGGTGATCTCGGCGACGCCCGAGCCGATCACCACCTCGTTCACGAACTCGACGCTGGCGCACCAGGTGGTGTCGAGGACGAGGTCGAGCTCGAGCAGCAGGTCGAAGAAGGCGCTCAGGCGGAGAGGGCCTTCGAGGATGATCGGCGCTCCATCGCCCGCGTCATGGGGCACGAAGGCGATGTACGTCCACACGGCGGGGGTGGTGAAGTCGTGGTGGCCAGGATTGACGTAGAGGTCGAACGCGGTCCCGTCCACGTCGTAGGTGCCCTGCCACTCCCCCGCCGGCCCGAGGTCGTGGGTGAGCGTCCAGATCATGATCTCGTGGGAGAGGACTGCGGTCGTCGCCGGCAGCTCCGAGACCGCCCAGACGTCGAAGGCCATGTTGTAGACGCCGGTCGCCTCGAGGCGGACGTCGAAGTCCGCCACCACGTCCTTCGTCCCAGGCCGGAGCGGAAATCCGGTCTCGATCCCCGAGGGCGTGTCCCAGGGGTTGTCGCCGTACTTCACCTCCGGCGCCGCCACCACCATCCAGGCGTCCGGCCAGTCCCACTGCCACCCGAACGCCGACTCGCCGTCGAGCATCTCGAGGAACACCGCCTGCCGCCAGGGCGCGAGCGCGGCCTGCTTGTTCCAGACGTTGTTGATGACCCGGTAACCTTCGCGGTACTGGAGCACGTCCCAGTCACTCCAGGTGTACGCGGTGACCTCGCCGTGCGCGCGCTCCGGCGTGCCGCGGCCCCCGGCGCCCGAGCCGCAAGCGACCGTGAGCAGAAGAAGGGTGGAAAGCCTCGGCGCGTGCATGCTGCCCTCCCGTCGCGTCCAGGGAACGCGGCGGCGGGAGAGAGGGCAGACGACCGTCAGGGATCGCGGCTCAGGCCTCGCGCTTGCTCGACCGACGCCGCGACGTCCGCCTGGGCTCCGCCGTGCCGCGGCCGGAGAGGAGGAGGCCGACGAACACCATCGCGACGGTCGCGGTCCGGAGGCCCTCGCAACCGCCGGGCGACTCGCGGGGGGCGACGGTGAAGGTCGCGGTCACGCTGCGGGCCGCGGACATGGTGACGGCGCACGCTCCGCTGCCGGTGCACGCGCCGCTCCAGCCCGAGAACGCCGAGCCGCCGGCGGCGGTCGCGGTCAGGGTGACGACCGTGCCGCTCGTGTACGTCGCGCTGCACGTCGTGCCGCAGGCGAGCCCGCCGGTCGAGGACGTCACCGTGCCCGAGCCGGTGCCCGCCTTCGCGACCGTCAACGGGTACGTCGTCGGCGGGACGAGGGTGAAGGTCGCGGTCGCGCTGAGGCTCGCGGTCATCGTGACGACGCACGTCCCGGTGCCGACGCAGGCGCCGCTCCAGCCGGTGAACGTCGACCCGCTCGCGGCGGCCGCGGTCAGGGTGATCGTCGTGCCGCTCGCGTAGCTCGCGCTGCACGCGGCGCCGCAGGTGATCCCGCCCGTCGAGGACGTGACCGTGCCCGCCCCCGTGCCGCTCTTCGTGACGGTCAGCGCATAGGTCGTGACC
>JAEZXM010000009.1 GCA_023419875.1 Pseudomonadota bacterium
GTTCGAGGAGGAGGGGAAGGCGTACCGCGCGGAGCTCCAGCGCGAGATCCGGGAGACCTACGACGCC
The DNA here is from genome assembly GCA_023419875.1 of Pseudomonadota bacterium. Taxonomy (GTDB): domain Bacteria; phylum Myxococcota; class Myxococcia; order Myxococcales; family Anaeromyxobacteraceae; genus Anaeromyxobacter. Next base: position 68 of record JAEZXM010000009.1, read on the forward strand.
CGCCGCAGGGCGCTCGCGAGCCACTTCGACCGCGCGCTCGAGGAGGTCGAGACGCTGGAGAGGGGCGAGCGCGAGGCGGCCATCGCCCGCTTCGAGGAGTTCCTGAGGCGATACCCCGAGGATCCGAGCTACACGCCGGAGACGATGTTCCGCCTGGCCGAGCTCTACTACGAGCAGGCGGACGAGGAGTTCCAGGTCGCGGTCGAGCAGAACGCCGAGGAGTCGCGGGCGGCGCTCGAGGAGGGGCGCGAGCCGCCGCCGCCGCCGGTGAAGAGCTACGCGAGGTCGATCGCGCTCTACCAGAGGATCATCACCGGGTTCCCCGACTACCCGTTCCTGCACGGCATCTACTACCTCCTCGCCTATTCGCTGGGCGAGATGAACCAGGGCGACGAGGCGCAGGCTGCCTACGCAATTCTCATCCGCCGCTTCCCGGAGAGCCCGTTCGTGCCCGAGGCGTGGATGCGGATGGGCGACTGGCACTTCGACGCGGTGGAGGCGGAGGCGCTCCTCCACGCCGCCGAAGCGTACCGGCAGCTCGAGCGCTACCCGGACCATCCGCTCTTCGCGCGAGCCCTCTACAAGCTCGGGTGGACGCACTACCGGATGGACGACTTCGGCCCGTCGGTGGACGCGTTCGTGAAGCTGCTCGATCACTACGTGGCGAAGGCGGAGAAGGCCGGCGCCGGCGGCAACGGGCCGCTCCCCCTGAGCCTGTCGAAGGGCGAGGTGTGGCCGGAGGCGATCCAGTACGCGTCGATCAGCTTCACCGACGAGTCCTGGGGCGGGGTGGAGAAGGCCCGGAGCTACTTTCAGTCGATCGGCGGCCGCCCCTACGAGGCGGAGATCTACGGGCGGATGGGCGACGTCTACTTCGAGGAGACGAAGTACGCGCTCGCGGTGCAGGCGTACAAGGCGGTGCTGGAGGCCGACCCGCTGTCGCGGGACGCGCCACGCTACCAGGCCAAGATCGTCCTCTGCCACTCGAAGGACCGCCGGTTCGACCTCGAGGCCGTCGAGCGCGAGACGCTGGTCGCGTCCTACGCCGAGGGCACGCCCTGGTACGAGAAGAACCAGGGCGACCCGGAGCTCACCACCGCGGTACGCGATCTCTCGGAGCGGAGCCTGCTCCGGACCGCCAGCTTCCATCACGCCCAGGCCCAGCAGTACAAGTCCGAGGGCCGGCTCGAGGCGGCGGTGGCCTCCTACCGGATCGCGGCGCGGGCGTACGGCGACCACGTCACCCGCTTCCCGCACTCCAAGCAGGCCCACGACCTCAAGTACCAGTGGGCCGATTGCCTCTACAACGCGCTCGAGTTCGAGAAGGCGGCCCGGGTCTACGCCGAGGTCCGCGACGACACCTCCAGCGACGCGCACCTCGCCGAGGCGGCCCGCTCCGCCATCATCTCCTGGGAGGGAGAGATCACCCGGCTCGAGCGCCTGGGGCAGCTCGAGCGGCGCAAGGTGCTGCGGTCCGCCGACCGCAAGCCGGACGAGGTGGTGAAGGCGGAGCCCCTGCCCGCCGTCCTCCAGGACCTGGTCCGCGACTCGGACGCGTTCCTCGACCGGGTGGACGACGAGCACGCGCCCGCGGTCGCCTACAAGGCCGGCGAGCTCTTCTACCAGTACGGCCACTTCGACGAGGCGCGCTGCCGGTTCGACGAGGTGGTGGAGCGCTGGCCAGGCTCCGAGGTGGCCCAGTTCGCGGCCAACCTCATCATCGAGAGCCACCTCACCGAGAAGGACTTCGCGGCTGTCGAGGCCGCCTCCGAGCGGCTCCAGGCGTCCGCGGTCGGCAAGAACGCCGCCCTCCACGCCACCCTGCAGAAGTTCAAGCTGGGCGGACGGTTCAACCGCGCCATGCAGCTCATGGACGGGAAGCAGTGGGAGCCGGCGGCGGACCTCTTCTTGAAGCTCGTCGCGGAGGAGCCCCAGCACGAGTTCGCCGACAAGGCCCTCTACAACGCCGCGAGCTGCTACGAGGGCGCACGGCGCTTCGAGAGCGCGCTCCGGCTCTACGAGCGGATCTCGGCCGAGTACCCGAAGTCGGAGCTGGCGGACGAGGCGCTCTTCCGGGTGGGGTTCAACTCGGAGAACACCTACGAGTTCGACAAGGCGGCGGCCCGCTACCTCCTCCTCGTCGAGCGTTACCCGAGGTCGAAGCACCGCAAGGACGCGCTCTTCAACGCCGCCCGCTCGCTCGAGAACCTGCAGCGGTACGACGAGGCGGCCACCGCCTACGTCCGCTACGCGAAGGCGTACCCCGACGCGGAGGACGCGGCCCGGACCCAGTTCCACGCGGCGGTGGTCTACGAGAAGACCACCGACTGGCCGCGCGAGATCCAGGCCCTCCAGGAGTTCCTGCGGCGGTTCTCCCGCAGCAAGGAGCACGAGCTGGTGGTGCAGGCCCACCTCAAGATCGGTCTCGCCCAGAAGGAGCTCCGGCGCGACAAGGAGGCCAGGGCCGCCTACGGGGCCGCGGTGCGCGAGTTCGCGGCCCGAGGGCTCGCGCCCGAGACGAGCCCCGCCGCCGCGGCCGCCGCCGCCGAGGCGCGCTTCCGCATGGCCGAGTACGACTTCGAGCGCTACGACAGGATCACCCTGCCCGCGACCACCAACCCCAAGAAGCTCAAGAAGGCCCTCGACGCGAAGCTCGCGGAGGCCAAGCGCGTCGCCCCGCAGTACGACGAGGTGATGAAGTACAAGCGGGCCGACTGGATCCTCGCCGCCTTCTACCGCAAGGCGTACATGCTGGAGCGCCTCGCCCAGACCCTGTACGACGCGCCCATCCCGCCCGAGGTGAAGAAGGACGAGGAGATGCTGGCCGCCTACCAGGACGCGCTCAACGCGTACGCTCAGCCGTTCGAGGACCAGGCGATCCAGGTGTACGTGGACGCCGCCGAGGCTGCCCGCCGGCTGCACGTGAAGAACGAGTGGACGAAGAAGGTGAACGAGTCGCTGTCGCGGTTCCGGCCCGCCGAGTACCCGGTCCTCAAGGAGCCCAAGTCCGCGCTCCTCACCGAGGACACCTCGCCGGCCGCGTTCGCCGACACGCCCGACGGCCCCACCCGCCGCCCGCTGCCCGGCCCCGCGTTGCCGCAGCAGCCCGTCTCCGATCCCGCGCCCACGCCCGAGGCGCAGCCCGCACCCGCCTCCGGAGGAACCAGCTTGTGATCTCCGCAGCTCACCCGCGCTTCGCCGCCCTGTTGCTCGC
>JAEZXM010000179.1 GCA_023419875.1 Pseudomonadota bacterium
GTGGACGACGGGCCAGCGGAGCGACCCGTCCGCCCCGGCGATCGGCGCCCCCGCGTTCGGCTTCACCAGCACCGGCCTTCCGCCCGACGCGGCGCACAGGGCTCTGGTGAGCCGCACCCAGTCGTCCTGCGAGAGGTCCTTCCCGCAGTTCGCGCCGACGACGTCGGCGCCTGCGGCGAGGGCCGCGGCGGCGAGCTCCCCGAGGCTCGCGCCGGTGAACGCGCCGAACCCCCCGCCTGCCGGCTCGAGCGTCGCGCTCGCGAAGACCCGCCGCGCCCCGGCCCGACGCGCGGCGGCGATCGCGATCGAGAGCTCCCGCGGCTCGTACATGCTCTCCACGAGGAGGAAGTCGACGCCGCCCTCGAGGAGCGCGCGCGCCTGGTCCTCGAACGCCGCCGCGAGCTCCGCCTCGGAGACGTCCCGGCCTGGCGCGGCGCCCGAGGGCCCGACGTCGCCCAGGACCAGCACCCGATCTCCGGCCACCTCGCGCGCGAGGCGCGCGCCCGCGAGGGACAGCTCGGCGGCGCGCCGCGGATCCACGCCGCGCGCCCGGAGCGCGGGCCCGCTTCCACCGAAGGTGTTGGTGACGAGGAGGTCGGCGCCGGCGTCGAGATAAGCCCGGTGGACCTGCCGGACGCGGCCCGGCTCGTCCACGTTCCAGAGCGCGGTGGGCGCGGCGCGCGGAAGGCCGAGCGCCCACAGCTCCGTCGCCATCGCGCCGTCGCAAACGAGAGGCCGCGCGGCGAGCGCGCGGTCGAGCTTCTCGACGCAGTCCATTGCCGGTCATCTTCACGCAGAGCTGTGGCCGCGACCAGCAGGTCCCTTACCTCGATCGAGGGGTCCACCCGGCGGGCAGCAGCCTGGACCCCATCTGGGGCTCTCAGGGGAAAATGTCCACGCGGGCCGGCCCAATAGCGCTCGGGCGGGGCGCCGTGCCGCGCGCATCCGGGGGAGCGAGGAGGCGTTCGGGTCCCCGGCGTGGTCTCCTTTCGCGCCGAAGGCAGCCAACCGGGAGCCCGTGCACCCCGGGCGGACAGACGGGCGCGACCATGCCCGCTTTCACCAGATCGGCCGCGAGAACGGCCAGAGGGATCACTCCAATGGCGAACACGAACGGGGTAGGGCGGCGCGAGCTGTTCCGGACGGCAGCGATGGCTTCGGTGGCCGCGGCGTTCGCGCCGGCGACGGCCTCCGGCGCCGCGACGCCGGCAGTGCGCCGGGCGCTGCAGGGCGAGCTGCTGCCGCCGCCGGATCTCCACGGACGGCCGGGCACCGAGAAGTTCTGGCGCGAGGTGCGCCGCGCCTTCGTCCTCCCGGACGACTACATCCACATGAACACCGGCACGACCGGCTCGCCGCCTGCGTTCGCCCTCGAGAATCTTGCAGTCTACGGCGCGCGCAAGGCGCTCGATCCCCGCGACTGGGAGAAGATCCTCAACACGGAATTCCCGGACCTGTTCCCGCTCGGGAGCTCGCTCTTCGGCCCCTCCGCGATCGCGGCGCGCCAGGCGCAGGTCGCCGCCGCGTACGGCGCGAACCCCGACGAGATCCTCCTCAGCTACAACACCACCGACGCGTGCAACCTGATCTTCGCCGGCACGCCCTGGGCGGCGGGCGATCGGATCGTGACCACCTCGATGGAGCACCCGGCGCTGCAAGGCCCCATCGCCTGGGCGCGCGACCACCACGGCGTCGAGGTGGTGGTGATCGACATCCCGTCCAGCTTCACCGCGGCGCGGAGCGTCGCGGAGGTCGTCTCCTGGTTCGACGGCGCGCTGGCGCGGGCGCTGCCCCCCGGCAGGAAGCAGTACGTCGCCTTCTCGGAGGTCTTCTACAAGAACGGCCTGCGGCTCCCGGTCGCCGAGATCTGCGCCGCCGCGCGGTCGCGCGGGGCGTACTCCATCGTGGACACCGCGCACGGCTGGGGGATGCTGCCGATCGACTGCCACGCGTACGGCGCCGACTACATCGCGGGAGCGGGCCACAAGTGGCTCTGCGGCGGGCCGGGCACGGGCATCTGCTACGTCCGCACCTCGGGGAGCAACCTCCCGCCGTTCGCGATGGGCAACTTCTTCCTCTACGGCAACCCCTTCCAGGACCCCAGCCCGAACTACGGGAGCCGGGCCTGGCCGCCGAGCTTGTACATGCAGTTCCGCGGGGAGTCGAACACCCCGGCGCTGTACGCGATGACCGACGCGCTCTCCTTCTTCCAGGCGATCGGGCTCCTGGAGATCTACGAGCGCGGGACGAACCTCGCCTCCTACATGCGCCGGAGGATCGTCGAGCGCTGGGGGCCGAAGGCGCTCTGGGTGGCGGACCATCCGGACTCCCGCTTCCGCACCGCCCTGGTCTCGTTCAACCCCTTCCGCGGGAAGGAGGACCCGGCGCAGTACGCGAGCCTGAACGCGGCCATCAACACGATCCTCGCCGGGCTCGCGGCCGAGACACCCAAGGTGTACGTGCGCAGCACGACCTGGCGGGACCGTTCGTCCGATCCAGCCGACAACCGCGTCGGGTTCCGGATCTCGACGCACGGCGTCTACGTGAACCACGACGAGGTGGACTGGGTCCTGAAGCGACTCGCCGCCCACGTAGACGCGAGCGGGCTCCCGCAGCTCGGTGCCTGAGCCGTCCGGGGCAGACAGGTGCGCCGCCCCCACACCGGCTCCTGACCCGGTCGGGCCGGACCTTGCTAGATTTGCTAGAGTTCCGGGCGGGAACGGGCCGTCATCCGTGTTCCGACGTCCCGATCCCGGCTGACGCCCGGAATCGACCTCAGCGCGAGCCCGCCATGCAAGCACACCGGATGTTTCCGCTGGTCGCCGCCGCGCTCCTCGCGGCGGCCGGAACGCGCGCCGCGGACGCGGCCGGCGGGGATCTCGACGCCGTTCGCGCGCGCGGCGTGCTGCGTCACCTCGGCATCCCCTACGCGAACTTCGTCACCGGCGGCGGTGACGGGTTCGACGTCGAGCTGATGCGGAGGTTCGCGGCCAAGCTCGGGGTCCGCTACCAGTACGTGGAGACCGACTGGCCGGACGCGCTCGGCGATCTCGTCGGACGCCGCGTCTCGCCGAAGCAGCCGGACCCCGCGGCCGCGCGCGCCGTGCCCATCCGCGGCGACGTGGTCGCGACGGGCATGACGGTGCTCCCCTGGCGCGAGCGTTCGGCCGTCTTCTCGACGCCGGTGTTCCCCACGCAGGTCTGGGTGGTGGCGCGCGCCGCCTCGCCGATCCAGCCCATCCGGCCGTCGGGCCGGCTGCAAGACGACATCACCGCGGTGAAGGCGCTGCTCCGCGGCAAGGCGGTGCTCGGCGTCGCCGAGACCTGCCTCGAACCGTCGCTCTACGGGCTCGAGCGGACGGGCGCCCGCATCGAGCTGCGCAAGCTGCGGCTCGACGAGGTGGCGCCGGCGCTCATCCAGGGGGACGGGGATCTCGCGCTCCTCGACGTCGCCGACGCGATGGTGGCGCTCCAGCGCTTCCCCGGGAAGATCAAGGTCATCGGTCCGGTGAGCGAGGTGCAGGACATGTCCGTCGCCTTCCGCGCCGACGCGCCCAAGCTGCGCGAGGCCTTCGAGCGGTTCCTCGAGGAGGCGCGGCGGGACGGGAGCTACGACGCTCTCGTCCAGACGTACTACCCGGAGGCGCCGGTGTACTTCCAGGGCTTCTTCGCGAGACGATGAACACCCTCGCCGCCGGAGCTGCGGGGTCGACCGAGCCGGCAGCCGTGGGGCGGCCGTTCGTGGCGCTCCGAGGGATCCGCCGCCTGGGGCTCGCCGCGGTCGGCGCCACCGCGCTCCTCGCGCTGCTCGCCTCGTTCCTCTACGTTCACTATCGGTCCGCGTACACACTACGTCAAAACCTGCTCGCCCAGCGCGCCCAGGAGGCCAACCTGCACGCCGCGGCGGTGGGGACGCTCCTCGGGTCGGTCCAGGCCGCCGTGCGCTTCGCGGCCGCCTCGAGCGAGGTGGACGCCTTCTTCAAGAACCGCGATTTGGGCATGAGCATGGAGTACGGCCTGCGCCTCACGCTCGTCCCGCTCGCCCAGCGCCTGCGCGCCGCCGTGGAGGGCCAGGGCGGGCGCGTGCTGCTGGCGCGGCTCTCGCTCGTGGACGAGGACGGAACGCTCCTCGCCGAGTCCGGGCCCGGCCCGGGCGACGACGACACGCGCGACGAGGGATTCCACCTCGGCCCGGAGGGCCGGGACCTGACGGTCGTCCAGCCGTTCCGGTTCAAGGGCAGGGTGGCGGCGCACCTCGTCGGCACCGTGGCGCCGGAGGCCCTGCGTGCGGTCCTCCCGCAGGACGGACGTTCGTGGGTGCGCCTCGTGGACCAGGATGGCGGGCTCCTGCGGATCGAGCAGGGCTGGCACTCGCCGCTCGACCGGATCGCCGGGCTCGACGCGGTGCCGCCGGACGGCCGCGAGGTCGAGATCGAGGACGCGGCCGGGTCGTTCTTTGCGGTCCGCGTCCCCGTCCCCGGCCATCCGTTCACGCTCGTGCAGGTGGACCGGACCGCCGACCTCGTGGGGAGCCTCTCGCCCTTGCAGAGCGTGCTCGGGCTGACGGCGGCGGCGCTGGCGGTGCTCCTCGGGGCGGCGATGGCGTTCATCTTCAGCGGCCGGTCGCTCCTCCTCGCCGCGCGCCTCGAGGAATCCCAGAGGAGCCGGCGCGAGCTGGAGGAGCAGCACCGCGCGCTCCAGCGGGAGGTGGCGGCCCGGGAGAAGCTCGAAGAGCAGCTCCGGCACGCGCAGAAGCTCGAGGCCGTGGGAACGCTCGCGGGCGGCGTCGCCCACGACTTCAACAACCTCCTCTCGGTCATCAACGGCTACGCCGCCATGGCATTGTCCGAGCTGCCCGACGGAAGCGCCGGCCGCGAGGAGCTTCAGGAGATCCTGGCCGCGGGCGGGCGGGCCTCGATCCTCACCCGGCAGCTCCTGGCGTTCGGCCGCCGGCAGGTGCTCCGCCCCGAGGTGCTGGACCTCGACGACGTCGTGGGCGGAGTCGAGAAGATGCTCCGGCGGCTCATCCCCGAGAGCATCGAGCTCGTCACCTCCCGTGCGCCGGAGCTGCGGCGGGTGCGGCTCGATCCCGGCCAGCTCGAGCAGGCGCTCGTGAACCTGGTGGTGAACGCCCGGGACGCGATGCCCCAGGGCGGGCGGATCGTGGTCGCCACCGAGAACGTGGTGCTGCACGAAGGGGACCCTCGGCTCGGCCCCGGCGCCGAGCCGGGCGCCTACGTGTGCCTCTCGGTGAAGGACGACGGGATGGGGATGGACGAGGAGACGCGCGCCCGCTGCTTCGAGCCCTTCTTCACCACCAAGGCCCCGGGACAGGGGACCGGCCTGGGGCTCTCCACCGTGTACGGCATCGTCAGTCAGAGCCGCGGCTTCGTCCGCCTCGAGAGCACACCGGGCAAGGGCTCCACCTTCGAGCTCTACTTCCCCGCGACCGAGGAGCTGCCGGGCCTGCGGGCGGGGCCGGCGGCCCTGGCGCGGGTGGGCCCGGCGCGGCCGGGAGAGACGGTCCTGGTCGTGGAGGACGAGGCGCAGCTCCGGGAGCTCCTCTGCATGACCCTCTCCGCCCTCGGCTACACCGTCCTCGAGGCCGGGGACGGCGCCGAGGCGCTGGAGATCGCCGCCCGGCACGAGCGGATCGACGCCCTGCTCACGGACGTGGTGATGCCGCGGCTCTCCGGGCCCGAGCTCTCGCGCGCCTTCCGGACGCGCTTCCCGGAGGCGGTGGTGGTCTTCATGACCGGATACGCGGAGGAGGCGGTCGCGGAGCACGGCGCCCTGGGAGAGGGCGATCTCGTCGTGGAGAAGCCGGGCGGGCTCGAGGCGGTGCCGGCCGTGCTGCGGAGCCTGCTCGACGGCGGGACGGGCGAAGAGTGAGGCAAAGCGCTATCTTCCGGCCCCGTGACCGACACGGCGATCCGATGCCGCGGGCTCGTGAAGCGCTACCCGCCCGACGTGCTCGCGGTGAACGGCCTCGACCTCGAGGTCGCCCGCGGAGAGTGCTTCGGGCTCCTCGGGCCGAACGGGGCCGGCAAGACCACCACCCGATGGTGCAGCTCGCGCTCACCCGCTTCCGGAGCTTCTACCGCGAGCCCGACGCCGCCTTCTGGACCTTCGGCTTCCCGATCCTCCTCACCATCGCCCTCGGGATCGCCTTCCGGGCGAAGCCGCCCGAGCCTGTGCGGGCCGCGATCGTGGCCGGCCCCGGTGCGGAACACGCGCGCCAGGCCCTCACAAGGACGCGGGCGTGCAGGTCCGCGTGCTGGGCGCGGAGGAGGCCCGCCGTGCGCTCCGCGGCGGGCAGGCGGCGATCGTGGTCGAGCCCGGTGATCCGCCCGGCTACCGCTTCGATCCCACGAACCCCGAGAGCAGGCTCGCCCGGTCGGTGGTGGACGCGCTGCTCCAGTCGGCCGGCGGCCGTCGAGACGTATTCACGGCTCGTGACGAGCACTCCTCCGAGCCGGGCGCGCGCTACGTGGACTTCCTCGTCCCGGGCCTGCTCGGGATGAACGTCATGTCGTCGGGGCTCTGGGGCGTCGGCTGGGTGATCGTCGAGGATCGACAGAAGAAGCTCCTCAAGCGGATGACGGCGACGCCCATGCGGCGAAGCCAGTATCTCGTCGCATTCCTCGTCATGCGGATGGTCTTCCTGCTCCTGGAGGTCCCGATCCTGGTCGGGTTCGGGATGCTGGCCTTCGGTACGCCGCTCCGGGGCAGCATCCTCGATCTGGCGGTGCTCCTCGGGCTCGGAGCCTTGTCGTTCGCCGGGCTCGGGCTCCTCGTCGGCTCGCGCGCGCGGAACAGCCAGACGGTGGCCGGCCTCATCAACGTGGTGATGATCCCGATGTTCGTCTTCTCGGGCGTCTTCTTCTCCTCGAGGAACTTCCCCGAGGCGACGCAGCCGTTCATCCGGGCGCTGCCCCTCACGGCCCTGAACGACGCTCTCCGGGCGGTCATGAACGACGGCCGGGCGCTCACGTCGCTCGGCCCACAGCTCCTCGTGCTCGCGGTGGTCGCGGTGGGCTCCTACGCGCTCGCGCTCCGCTGGTTTCGGTGGAGCTAGCCCTGCCGCGCCCCCACTCGATGCACACGCTTTCCTCGTCATCCCTTTCAGGCGCCCGCGAGCAGGGGGCTCCGCGCCGGCTGCCGGGGGGGAGGGGGAGTCATGGGCGGGAAATGGCTGGTGGGACTCGGGCTGGTGTGCGTGCTCGCGCCGCCCGCGGCGGCGCAGGACGCTCAGCAGGGCTCGCAGCAGGCGGGGACGAGCCCTGCGTTCGAGCAGGCGTGCGTGGACCTCCTGCAAGGCAGGGTGCCGACCGGCGGCCCGGACGCGATCCGGGCCCTGAGAAGCGCATGCGAGAGCCTGATGGAGGCGCGCACCTCCGCCCAGGTGGAAGCGGGGGAGCGCGCCGCCGTGCAGCAGGAGCTGGCGGGCGCGTCTGCGCCGGCCGGCGAGCCGGCGGCCGGGACCGGCGCGGCGCCGGGAGAAGGATCTCAGGTCGCCGAAGGGCAGGGATCCGAAGCGGCGCAGGGGATCGGCGCCGCGTTCGCGCAGGCGGGGCGCGAGCTCACGAGCTCGGGCGGGACGCGGGTGCTCGGCCGCAAAGCGCGGGGGCCGGTCCGGTTCTCCCTCGTCACCAACCCGGTCGGCTGGTTCACCGGCGTCGGGATCAACGCCGAGGGGTTCGGGTCGATTCTTCCCAAGGTCTCGTGGGTGGGCGGCCTGCGGTACTCGAAGACCGACGCCAACAGCGGCACGGTGAACACCTTCGGTGTCGAGGGCGGCGCCGACTACTTCCTGTACGGCCGCAACAACGAAGGGTTGCGGATCGGCCCGCGGCTCGAGCTCGCCGTGGGCCGCGAGACGTTCCAGGACACGACCACCTTCGCGTGGATGGGCCTGTCGGGCGAGGTCGGCTACAACTTCATCGCCACGAACGGGATCACCGGCTTGGCCTCCGTGGGCGTGGGCGGCAGGATCGCGGGCGACGAGCGCGATGACGACTTCTCGAGCTTCACCGGGGGAGAGTTCGGGCCATACGCCAAGCTCGGCATCGGCTACAGCTGGTGAATCACGGAGCGTGACGCGGCGAGCCGAACCCTTCCGGGGGTGGGCTGCGGCATCGAGGTAGAGCGGCGGGCGGCTTTCGAGTTAAACGTCCCGCACCCATGACGCCGGAGCAGCGGCTCGCCGCCGTCCGAAGCCATCTCGAGAAGCGACCCGACGATCCCTTCGTCCGGTACGCGCTCGCGATGGCGCTGCGCTCGGCCGGCGACCTTGCCGGCGCGGTACTGGAGCTCCGCGAGCTTGCGCGGCGCACCCCGGACTACGTCCCGACCTACCTCATGCTCGGACAGGCGCTCGAGCTGCGCGGCGAGGATGCCGGCGCGCTGGACGCGTACGAGGCCGGACTCGGCGCCGCGCGGCGACGCGGGGACGGTCACGCGGAGCGGGAGCTCGCGGCGGCGGCGGAAGGGCTACGGGCGAGGGGCATCCGAGGAACCACCGCATGAACGAGAACGACACGGGCGAAGGGCAGCGCGGGGAGCTCCGGCTGGGAGGGCTCCTCCGCGGGAAGCGGGCGCTCGTCACCGGCGTCGCGAACGAGATGTCGATCGCCTGGGCCATCGCCCGGGCCTTCCATGCGGAGGGAGCGGAGCTCGTCTTCACGTACCCCGGCGAGGCGATCGAGCGGCGCATGCGGCCGCTCGTGGAGACGCTCGGGCCGCGGGCGATCCTCGAGTGCGACGTCGGGAAGGACCAGGACATCGAGCGGACGGTGCGCGCGGTCGGCGAGGTCTGGGAGCGTCTCGACATCCTCGTCCATTCGATCGGCTTCGCGCCGCGCGGTGCGCTGGAGGGGCGCTTCACCGACGTGACCACGCGCGAGGCATGGAACGTCGCGCTGGAGGTCTCGGCGTACTCGCTCGTCGGGCTGACGCGCGCCTTCTGGCCGATGATGCGTCCGGGTTCGAGCGTCCTGTCGCTGACGTACTTCGGCGCGGAGAAGGTGGTCCGGAACTACAACGTGATGGGGGTCGCCAAGGCCGCGCTCGAGTGCGCGACGCGCTACCTCGCGGACGACCTCGGCCAGGACGGGATCCGGGTGAACACGATCAGCGCCGGTCCCATCAAGACGCTCGCCGCAGCGGGCATCAAGGGCATGCGGGCGATGCTCTCGGAGAACGCCGCCCGGACGCCGCTCCGCCGCAACATCGAGCAGGAGGACGTGGCCCGCGCCGCGCTCTACCTGTGCTCGGAGCTCGCGAAGAACGTGACCGGCGAGGTGCTGCACGTGGATGCGGGGCAGAACATCCTGGGCGTGGTGCAGATGGGTTGACCTGGTCTTGACCGGACCCAAAGGTCCGCCTTTCGGCCGGCCGGCCGCGCCGCGGACCTCGTCAGCGCAGCCTACGAATGGGGAATGCTCACCCTGGATTGACGCGCTTCGACCGGGAAGTGGTCAGCGCTCGCGAACGGCTTCGCGATGGTGAGCGCCGCTAGAGGGCTCGCGGAAGAACTTGCTGACGACGGCCACGCTGCGGTCGAGCTTGTCCCCCGAGCCGGCGCTCGCGCGAAACGAGAAGGGCTGCGTAGACTGAAAGCTCAGCCGCTCGCGCAGCTCACCCCGAACCTCACGCGCATCAGGTAGGTGCCGTGAGGAAACACCACGTTTCGCTCGCCTTTGAAGTACCTCTCCAGCGCATCGCCGTAATCCTGGAGGAAGCTCGCGAGCCGCCCGAGCGCCTCGGCCCGCTTCCATCTGTCCTGTGCAGCGACCCTGGGCTTGAGCGAGCGCCGCGGTTCGGTCGAGGGAGGACGGGCGGTGTACTTCTGCTTCCGGACCCGGTGTGGGCCAAGCACGATCGCGCCTCTCGCCTCGCGTTCGGTCCGGGCAGCAGCCTCGAGCTGCTTCACGCGGGCGACGACCTGCGCCCGGAACGCCTCCACCGAGTCGAAACCCTCGGGAACCGAGAACACCAGCTCACTGCTGGGCGGCATCGAGCCGCCCTCGACGAAGTAATGGCCGGGCCTCTCGATCCGTTCGCCCGGGCCCCCGATGAAGCGCGGATCAGACCACACCCCGGGCCACTGGCGGCCGCGCTCGACGAGCCCCGCGCTCGCGGGGTTTGCGAGGGTGTAGGCGATCTTCTCGAGGACGTCCTCCGGAGTGGTGAGCGCGACGGCGCTGTAGCTCGAAGGAGCCCAGAAGTTCTCCCACCGTCCGTGGAGCGCGTTCAAGGCTTTGGCGAGAACGCCGTCGAGGAACTGGCCGAACTCGGGGAGTCTCGCGTGGACGTCAGTGACCACGAGATGGACGTGGTTGCTCATCACGCAGACGGCGTGGACGAGGATCTTGTAGCGATGGGCGGCTTCGGCGAGGACGTACTTGAAGATGAGATTGGTGAGGATCGAAGGCTTGAGCAGGAACTCCCGCTGGGTGCAGCGACGGGAGACCAGATACGGGGTGTTTTTCACGATCCGTCGAGGCGCGGTCACGGTCGGTGCCAAGGCAGAAGCCGTGCCAGCTCCAGACCCGTGAAACGTCTACGCGACACATCCGACGACCGTCCGCGCCGCGGCCCCCCGTCCGCGCGGCGGACCTCTGGGTCTGGTTGAGGCTACGGCAGGATCCCGGGCGACCGTTCGCCGACGAACGGGTTCGAACGCCGCTCCTCGCCGATCGTCGTGTCCGGGCCGTGGCCGCAGTGGACTGCGGTGTCGTCCCCGAGCGCGAAGAGCACCTCGCGGATGGAGCGGACGATCGCGCGGGCGTCGCCGCCGGGCAGGTCGGTTCGGCCCACCGAGCCGGCAAACAGCGTGTCGGCCGAGAACAGGTGGCCGTCCCCGGCGAAGTGGATCGCGCAGGAGCCCGGCGTGTGTCCGGGCACGTGCAGCACCGTGGCCTCATGCTCACCGACCGTGAACCGATCGCCGTGGACGTGGTGGTGCGCGACCTCGGGCGGCGGCGGGGCGGGCGGGAGGCCGAACACCGCCGTCTGCATGGGGAGCCGCTCCAGGATCGGCTGGTCGGCCTCGTGGATCTGGACGGGCGCCCCCGTGGCCGCCGCGGCCTCGCCGGCGCCGGTGACGTGGTCGAGGTGACCGTGGGTGAGGACGATGCGCGTCACCCGGAAGCCCTCCGGCTGCGCGAGAGCGAGCACCCGCGGGATCTCGTCACCGGGGTCGATGAGCACCGCCTCGCGCGTGCGGTCGCACGCGACGAGCCAGGCGTTCATCGCGAACGGTCCGACGACCGCGTGGCGAACGACGAGCATCCGGGGACGGCTACGGGGTGAACGAGCTGCCGCAGCCGCAGGTGCTCTTGGCGTTCGGGTTCTCGAACTTGAACCCCGCGCCCTGCAGGCCGGTCACGTAGTCGATGGTGACGCCCTGCAGGTACATGTGGCTCATCGGATCGACGTACAGCTTCACGCCGTCCTGCTCGATGGTGAAGTCCTCGGGCCGCGGCTCCTTCTCGAAGTCCATCGAGTACTGGAACCCGGAGCAGCCGCCGCCGACGACGCCGACTCGGATCCCGTGCCCCTCGAGCCCTTCGCGGACGATGGCGTCCTTCACCATCTCCACCGCCTTCGCGGTGAGGACGATCGGGTTCGCGGGCGCCGCCTCGGGGACCGTGCGGGCGGAGGGGGCGATGACGGTGGCTTCCATGTGCGTGGTTCTCCAGGGGGCCGAGCAGGCCCTTCTCGGTTCGACAAAAAGCTTAACAGCCGCCCCGGGGCGCTTCAACGCGGGTTGCCGCCGCGGGCTACCCCCGGCCCGAGAGGTGCCTGCCGCCGTCGATGGGCAGGATGACGCCCGTCACGAAGGGCGCGCCCGCGAGGAAGAGCACCGCCTGGGCGACGTCCTCGGCCGTGCCCGAGCGGCCGAGGGGGATCCTCTTCTCCAGCACCCGGCGGCGTGCGGGCGGAACGCTCTCCGGCCACAGGACCGTCCCGGGCGCCACCGCGTTCACGCGCACCGCGGGGGCGAGCTCGAGCGCGAGGCACTCGGTCAGCCGGGCGAGCGCGGCCTTCGAGGCGCAGTAGGCGGCGTACTCCTTCCAGGGCACGAGCCCCCCGCCCACGTCGGCGACGTTCACCACCGCCCCGCGCGACCGCGTAAGGAGCGGCGCGAGCGCCTTCGTGAGGAGGAGCGGCCCGCGGGCGTTGAGGTCCATCTGCGCGTCGAAGGCCGCCGCGTCGATCTCGGCGAGCGGAAGCCGCTCGAACCCGGCGGCGCTGTTCACCAGCAGATCGAGTCGATCGAACCGCGCGCGGAACGCCTGCGCGAGCCGCGCCGGGCCGTCCGCCGTGGCGAGGTCCCCGGCGAGCGCCGCAGGGAACCCGCGGGGCCGGTGGGTGCGATAGTGCGCGGCGACCGCCCAGCCGTCGCGCGCGAGGGCGCGTGCGATCGCCTCACCCACGCGTACGCCGGCGCCGGTGACGAGAGCGACCTTCTTCGTCCGGCGTGCCACGGCTCAGCGCTCCTTCTTCGGATCCCAGGCGACCTCGGGGCGGCCGGCCCTGTGGTTGGCGATCCGCGCGGCGACGAAGAGGAAGTCGGAGAGGCGGTTCAGGTAGGCGAGCACCTCCGGCTGGACCTCGTCGGGGCCCAAGGTGGCGAGGGCGACCGCGCGGCGC
>JAEZXM010000031.1 GCA_023419875.1 Pseudomonadota bacterium
GGCCGAGCGCGCGCGCCCGGACCACCCGCGCCGCGCGATCGACCTCGGCCCTCGCGATGTTCGGGCTCGCCACCGTCCATGCCCGGCAGTACTCCTCGTCGCGGCCCTGCACGAACACGCAGGAGCAGGTCTCCTTCGCGCGATACGCGGCGGCGAGCGCCGGGGTGGACGTCCGGTACCGGCCCGTCACGCCGGGGACGAACCCGAGCACGGCGAGCGCCGTTAGCACCGCGAGGACGAGGAGCCCCGCGACGATCACGCCGACCACGCGCCGCGCGCGCCGGCTCACGGGAGCCTCCCCGCCGCGACGGCGAGCGCCACGAGCCGGCCGAGATCGAGCGCGCGCTCGCGGTCGTCGGCCGTCCGGACGATGACCAGCTCCAGCGACGGGATCACCACCACGTTCTGCCCCCAGTGCCCGCGCGCCGCGTACGCGTCCTCGGGCGCGCCGGGCCAGGAGGTCCCGATGCCGACCTCGGGCACGGGCCGGTTGAGCCACAGCCACCAGCCGTGAGAGCCCTGGGCGCGGTCGCGCCGCCCACCGGGCGTCCGGTACGCAGCGCTCGGCTCCGTCGCCACCCGCACCCATCCCTCCGGCAGGAGCGGGCGCCGCTGCCAGCAGCCGTCCTGGAGGAAGAGCCAGCCCAGCCGGGCGAGATCGCGCGGCGTCGCGTACAGGTACGAGCAGCCGACGAGCGTCCCCGCGGCGTCACGTTCCACGGTCGCGCTCGTGATCCCGAGCGGCGCGAGCAGGGCCTCGAACGGCCAGTCCGGACCTGCCCCGGCCTTCCGCATGGCGGCGTCCACCACCGCGGCGAGCACCACCGAATCGCCGGAGGAGTAGGTCCAGCGCGCGCCCGGCTGCGCCCGCAGCTCGTGCGAGAGCGCGAAGCGGACCATGTCGCGCCGTCCCTCGCCGTAGAGCATCGCCAGGACCGACGACGACTGGAGCCGGAGACCTTCGTAGGTCTCGGTCCAGTCGAGCCCCGAGGCCGAGTCGAGGAGGTTTCGCACGGTGATGGCGCAGCGGCCGGCGTCCACGCCCGCGAGGTGAGCGCAGATCGAGTCGTCGAGCGAGAGCGCGCCGCGCGCGACCGCCACGCCGGCGAGCGCCTGGGTGAGGCTCTTCGTGACCGACCAGGCCAGGTGCGGGGTCGCCGGGCCGAACCCGCGCCCGTACCGTTCGTAGGTCACCACCCCGCGGTGCACGACGACGAGCCCGTCGGTGCGGATCCCACGGCGCGCAGCCTCGTCCCCGGCGAGGGTGAACGCGTAGGCGTCGAGCGCGGCGACCTCCGCCGGCCGGGCCTTCCGGACCTCCTCGGCGGCGCTGGGCCAGTCGCCGGCGGGCCCGTGCTGGCCGTCGGGGCAGCGGCCCGCGGCGCGAGGGGCGCCGAGCGGGAGCGCGGCCAAGGCGAGGAGGATGAGTGCGCGCATGGATGCGTCGGGCGCGGGCACGGGCACGGGCACGGGCACGGGTGGGGAGCCTACTCCGGGACGAGGAAGAGCGCGGAGAGGGGCGGCAGCGTGAGCGAGATCGAGAACGGGCGCGCGTGGGCGGGAACCCCTACGGCGTGCACGCCGCCCAGGTTGCCCGCGCCGGTGCCGCCGTACGGCGCAGCGTCGGAGTTGAGCCGCTCGAGCCACAGCCCGCCCGCGGGCACGCCGATCCGGTAGCCCGACCGCAGCACCGGGGTGAAGTTGAAGACTGCGACCACCGGCCGATCCCCCTCCCCGCCCCGGCGCAGCAGGCTCACCACGCCGTTGTCCGCGTCGTTGCAGTCGATCCACTCGAACCCCTCATGCGCGCCGGCACAATCCTTCACGTGCAGCGCCCGTTCCTCCCGGTGGAGCCGGTTGAGATCGCGCACCCAGCGCACGATGCCCTCGTGCCGGTCGACGCCCAGGAGGTGCCAGTCGAGGCTCACCTCGTGGTTCCACTCGCGCCCCTGCCCGAACTCGCCGCCCATGAAGAGGAGCTTCTTCCCCGGCTGCGCGTGCTGCCAGGCGTAGAGGATCCGGAGGTTCGCGAACCGGTCGCGGTCGTGCCCCGGCATCTTGTCGAGGAGCGAACCCTTCATGTGCACCACCTCGTCGTGCGAGAGCGGCAGGACGAAGTTCTCGCTCGAGGCGTACATGGTGCGGAAGGTCAGCTCGTTGTGGTGGTACTTCCGGTGAATGGGGTCGAAGTGCAGGTAGTGGAGCGTGTCGTGCATCCACCCCATGTCCCACTTGAACCCGAACCCCAGCCCGCCGACGTAGAGCGGCCGGGAGACGAGCGGCCAGCTCGTCGACTCCTCGGCGAAGGTCTGCACGTCCGGGTACTCGCGGTAGACCTCCTCGTTGAGCCGCTTCAGGAAGGAGATGGCGTCCAGGTTCTCGCGGCCGCCGTACACGTTGGCGATCCACTCGCCGGCCTTGCGGGAGTAGTCGAGGTAGAGCATCGACGCGACCGCGTCCACGCGGAGCCCGTCCACGTGGTAGCGGTCGAGCCAGCACATCGCGGAGGAGAGCAGGAAGCTGCGGACCTCGTGCCGGCCGTAGTTGAAGATCTCGCTCCCCCAGTCCGGGTGGCGCCCCTGCCGGCGGTCGGCGTGCTCGAAGAGATGCGTCCCGTCGAAGTAGACGAGGCCGTGCTCGTCGGCGGGGAAGTGCGCCGGCGCCCAGTCCAGGATGACGCCGATGCCGCGCCGGTGGAGGGTGTCCACGAACCACATGAAATCCTGAGGGGTGCCGAAGCGGCTCGTGGGGGCGAAGAAGCCGGTGCACTGGTAGCCCCAGGACGGATAGTACGGGTGCTCCATCACCGGCAAGAGCTCCACGTGCGTGAAGCCCAGGTCCTCGCAGTGGTCGGCGAGCATCGGCGCGAGGTCACGGTAGCCGAGGAACCTCTGCGGATCATCGGGTGAGCGGCGCCAGGAGCCGAGGTGGACCTCGTAGATGCTCATCGGGGCGCTGAGAGAGTTGCGGACCCCGCGCCCCATCATCCAGTCCCGGTCGCCCCACTCGTAGTCCAGGTCCCAGACCACCGAGCCGGTGCGCGGGGGCAGCTCGTGCCAGGCGCCGAACGGATCGGCCTTGTCCACGCTGTAGCCGTGAAGGCGCGAGGCGACGTGGAACTTGTACCGCGAGCCCGAGGATACGCCCGCGACGAACCCCTGCCAGAGCCCCGAGGACCCGACGGGCTCGAGAAGGTTCCTGCCCTTCTCCCAGCCGTTCCAGTCGCCGATGACCGACACGGACGCGGCGTTCGGTGCCCAGAGGCTGAACCAGGCGCCGGCCGCCCCGTCGTGCTCCGCGAGGTGGGCCCCGAGCTTCCGGTACGCACGGAGGTGCGTTCCCTCGTGGAAGAGGTGCAGGTCCTGCTCCCCGAGCCATGGCTCCGTGCTTCCGGCGCCGGCCCCGGCGCGGGTGGTGACGGTCATGCCGGACAATTAGCACTCCGGCCCGCCCCGTGAACGTGTGAGGCGCCTCGGGACCCGCCGGGCGGTCCCGACCCGCTCGGGCCACAGGTGACTCTCCGTGCGGTTGAGGAGCGTTTCCTCGTCGCCCGGGTCGAAAGGACCCGCGGCCCCCGGCGCGGGATGCGGCGAAACCCGTGGAATTCCCGGAACATTGCGGTCCGGCATCCCGCTTGGCCCGGTCTTCGCTCTCTCCGGTATCCGCATGTGCTCGATGCTCCGCGCCACCCTCGCAGCCGCCATGATCCTGGCGCCGCCGCTTCCCGGCGCCCGGCCTCCGGCCGAGGAGAAGGCGCCGTCGGGCTCGCTCCGGGGCTCGCTCGCGCCGGTGCCCCGCGCGCCCGCGCCGGCGTGGCTCGAGCGCGAGGTCTGCGAGCGCGGCGTCGAGCTGGGGCGGATGTGCACGGTCGTGGCCGCCACCGTGGCCGAGGAGACGCTCGCGGCCGGGCTCGACCCCGTGCTGGTGCTCGCGATCATCGAGGTCGAGTCGGGCTGGGATCCGGGCGCGGTCTCGAACAAGGACGCCCGCGGCCTCATGCAGCTCCTCGTGCCCACGCTCGCCGAGGAAGCCGAGCTGTCGCCCGCCGAGGTGGACGCTCACGATCCCGTCCTGAACGTTCGCACCGGCATCCGGTTCTATGCCCGCATGCAGAAGCGCTTCTCCGATCCCGAGCTGGCGATGGTCGCCTACAACGCCGGCCCGAACCGGCTCGCCAGGTATCTGCGGTCCGAGGAGGGCGTTCCCCGCCGCTTCTGGGAGTACCCCCGCGCCATCCGCCGCGCCGAGCGCCGCCTTCGCGCGCGCCTCGCCGAGCCGCTCTACACGCTCGCCTCCGCCGAGCCCGCGGCCATCGTGCAGTAGCGGGCCTCTCCGCGCCTGGTAGATCAGGCGCATGGATCCCATCGCCCCGCCGTCCCCCCGCCTCGAGCGCCAGGTCCGCTTCCTCCTCGAGGCCGACGGGCTCAAGGAGGTCTTCCGCAGGACGGTGCTCACGCGGAGCCGCCGCCGCGAGAACGACGCCGAGCACTCCTGGCACCTGTGCCTGTGCGCGCTCGTCCTTGCCGAGCACGCGGCCGTGCCCGGTCTCGACGTGCTGCGCGTCCTCCGGATGCTCGTGCTCCACGACCTCGTGGAGATCGACGCCGGCGACACGTTCGCCTACGACACCGCCGCCGTGGCCGGCCAGCACGAGCGCGAGGCCCGCGCCGCCGACCGGATCTTCGGGATGCTCCCGGAGGACCAGGCCCGATCCTTCCGCGCGCTCTGGGACGAGTTCGAGGCCCGCGAGACGCCCGAGGCCCGCTTCGCCGCCGCCGTGGATCGCTTCCAGCCGATGCTCCTCAACGCGAACACCGAAGGCCACGCCTGGCGCGAGCACGGCGTCACGCACCCTCAGGTGCTGGCGAGGAACGCTCACATCGAGCAGGGCGCGCCCGCCGTCTGGGCGTACGCGGAGCGGATGGTGAAGGAGGCGGTGGAGCGGGGACACCTCGCGCCAGGGTGACCGGCCCCCATGCCGTCCCGGTCCATTCGGGAAGCAGGTCCTCGCCTTCCTCCTCCATCCCGTCTTCCAGGAGGAGAAACCACGCGAGGTCCGGGACGAGCTCCATCCCCGGCCGCGGTTCCGAGGCCCGGGGCGGCCGGCCCGCCCCGGACCTCATCCGCCCGCCCACGTCAGTTCACTCCGCAGGAGAGCGCGCCGGAGCCCGCGCACGCCCCCGCGCAGGTCGAGGACGAGGCGCGCGGCGAGGAGCTCCGCCCCAGGAACCGTCGCGCGATCCCCAGGGCGAGCGAGCCGAGACCTGCCACGCTCGTGCGGAAGCGGTGAGGAGCGGTTACCTCCGTGGAGGGCTCGGCCGGGAATGCTCCTGCCGGCACGGGGGCGTCGGCGCTGCGGGTGGAATCCTTCAGGTGCCGGATGAAGTTGCTGGTGAAGACGATCTGGTACATTTGCGGTTCCTCCCTTTCGTCGGGAGCAATTTGAATCGGTTCATTGAACCGTTTCAAGTACCCTTCTCGGGGCGTCTGGGTAACAGGGGATATTTCCTCTTGAAACGATTTTAGACTAGGGTGAAGAACGTCATGAAGGGGTCCGCCAAGCTCGCCGATGTGGCCAAGGCCGCCGGGGTCTCCGCGGGGACCGCCTCGAACGTCTTCAACCGCCCCGAGATCGTGAGCCCCGAGGTCCGCAGCCGCGTCGAGGC
>JAEZXM010000314.1 GCA_023419875.1 Pseudomonadota bacterium
GAGCGGCAGCGGCGCGGGCTCGGGGAAGCTCGCCACCTGGCCGCGCGCGTGGACGCCGGCGTCGGTCCGCCCGGCGGCGGTGACGCGGCGCGGCCCGTGGTGCAGGGTGGCGAGCGCGCGCTCCACCTCCGCCTGCACGGAGGGTCCGTTGGGCTGGACCTGCCAGCCCACGTAGCGGGTTCCGTCGTATTCGAGGACGAGCGCCACGACGGGCATCGGCGACGAAGCTATCACGCGAGCGGGCCGCCTCGGCCGCCGGCCGCGTCGCGTCAGGCTCCGGCGGCGGCGGATCGCGCGCGCACGGCCGGGCTCGGGTACGCTTGCCGGGCAGTCCGGACACGAGGAGGACCTCGATGCCGTACGAGCCTGCCGTCGTCGCTCCGCTGTCCACGATGCCGGTCGCCGCGCCCCCCGTGACCGTCGGCAGCATCCTCGGCCGGACCTTCTCGACCTGGTGGAAGCGGATGTGGATCTTCGCGGCCGCGACGCTGGCGGTCATGGTGCCCCTCTACGCGCTCCTGTTCGCCCTCGTGATCGCCGCGTCCGACGTGCAATGGGCCGAGGACATGGCGCCCATGGGGTTCACCGTCCTGCTGGTGCTCGGCCTCGTGGTCCTCGCGTGCGGACACACCTACGGCGCCGTGCTGCACCTGGGCGGCAGGCCGGTCCGCCTCGGGGCCATGCTCTCGGTGGCCTTCGGACGGTTCTTCGCGCTCGTCGGCCTGGCGTTCCTGGGCGCGGTCGCGTACGTCGCGTGCGCCTTCGCCGTCGCCGCTGCGGCCGCCCTCATGAACATGTTCCTCGGGAGCTTCGTCGCGGGGCTCGTCCTGGTGCTGGCCCTCCTTCCCCTCTGCTGCGTCGTCGGCACCGCCTTCTCCTTGACCATCCCGGTCATGGCGTCCGAGCGGACGGGCCCGATCACCGGGCTCCGGCGGAGCTGGGTCCTCACCCGCGGCCGCCGCGCCGCGCTCTTCCTTTCACTGCTGGTGATGATCCTCGTCTTGATCGCCGCCTACATCGTCCTGATGGTCGTGGCGACGACGACGTTCGGGGCGATGATGAGGCCCCCGGCCCCGTCTTCCGGGTCCGACTCCCCCGGCTTCGGCCTTGCGTTCATCGTCATGGGACTGCTGTTCCTGCTCGTCCAGGTCCTCGTCGCGCCGCTCTTCACGCTCGTGCCCGCGGTCGCCTACCACGACGTCCGGATCGAGAAGGAGGGCGTCTCCACGGACGAGCTGGCGCGGGTGTTCCAGTAGCCGGGAGTGAGCCACGGGCGGCGCGCGCGTAGACTCGCCCGCATGTCCGACCCCGAGCCCCGCCTCGCACGCTTCGGCCCCGCCGCCGCCGCGCTCGCCACCTTCGTCCTCCACGCGGCCTGCGGCGGCCGCTACGGCATCTTCCGCGACGAGCTCTACTTCCTCGTCGCCGGACAGCGGCTCGGCACGGGCTACGTCGATCAACCGCCGGGGATCGCGCTCGTCGCCCGGCTCGCGCACGCGCTCTTCGGCACCTGGGTGCCCGGCCTCCGGCTCCTTCCCTGGATCGCGGCCGCGGCGACGGTCTACGTCGCGGGGCGGCTCGCCGCCCGGCTCGCCGGCGGCGGCAGGACGAGCGGCGCTGCGGCGACGATCGCCGCGGTGGCGACGTTCGCCTGCCTCGTGCTCCGCGGAACCTCGCACATGCTCACGATGAACGCGTTCGAGCCGCTCCTCCTCGTTTCGCTGGTGCTCGTGCTGGTCCGGCTCGCGGAAGGAGAAGACCGGCGCCTCTGGGTCGCGGCGGCCGGCCTCGCGGGGCTGGCGGTGCTCACGAAGTACAGCTCCGCGGCGGTCGTGCTCGCGCTGCTGCTCGGGTTCCTCGTGACGCCCGCGCGGCGCGCCCTCTGGAGCCGGTGGGCCCTCGCCGGCGCCGCCTTCGGCGTGCTGATCGTCCTGCCCAACTTCCTCTGGCAGGCCGCGCACGGCTTCCCGTTCCTCGAGCTCGTGCGGAACGGCCTCGCGCACAAGAACGTCGTTCTTTCGCCCCTCGAGTTCTGGGGCGGCGTCCTCCTCGAGGCGAACCCCGGCAACGCGCCCATCTACCTGGGCGGCCTCGCCTGGCTCATCTTCTCGGGCCCGGCGCCCGGAGCGCGCGCCGGGCGGTTCGCCGGGATCGGGCTCCTCGTCCACCTCCTCGCGCTCACCTTCGGTGATGCGAAGCCCTACTACGCGGCCGCGATCCTCCCGGCGCTGCTCGCCGCCGGGGGCGCCGCGTTCGCGCGGGTCGTCCCCATCCGCACCGTGCAGCTGGCGTACTGCGCCGTGCTCGCCGCCTCGGCGCTCGTCCTGGCGCCGTTCGCCGTGCCCATCCTGCCGGTGAAGTCCTTCCTCGCCTACCAGGAGGCGATCGGCATCCGTGCCGGTGCCACCGAGCGTCACCAGCAGAGCGTGCTGCCGCAGACGTACGCCGACATGCACGGCTGGCACGAGCTCGTCGAGGGCGTCGCCCGGGTGTACCGCTCGCTCCCGCTCGAGACGCGGGCAGGCGTCGCGGTGTACGGGAGCAACTACGGCGTCGCCAGCGCCGTCGAGATCCTCGGGCCGGAGCATGGGCTGCCCCGCGGGCTCGCCTTCTCCGGGCACAACCAGTTCTGGTTCTGGGGCCTGCCGGCCGGACGGGGCGATCCCCTGATCGTGGTGGGGAGCCCGCAGGACGACGACTGCGGCGGACTTTACGAAGAGTCGGAGACGGCGCTCCAGCTTCCGCGCACCCCGTACGTGATGCCCTACGAGGACGCGCACACGCTCATCCTCTGCCGCGGTGCGCGAGAGCCGCTCACGGGCATTCCGACGATGCTCCGGCATTTCGAGTGAGGAGCTCGCCCGGCTCCGGTTTCCAGGTCTCCAGGTTTCGTTGACCGGCCGGACCCCCCCACGCTATATGCCTTCAACTTTCGTTGAAGGCCCGAGGCCCGGGAGGTCCGGCGCAGCATGCCCAGCGAGCAGGTGATCCTCTCGCAGCTCGACGAGAGCTCGAAGCGGGGCGTCCGGCCGGAGCGCGCGCGGGCCGCCCTCGCAGGGGTCGCAGACCTCGAGCCCGCCCTGCGCGCGCTGGAGGCGCAGCTCGAGGCGTCGACGCGCGACGCCGAGCCGAAGCTCCAGGCCGCGGCGCGCCACCTGGTCGCCGCGGGCGGGAAGCGCGTGCGGCCCATGGTCACGCTGCTCGCCGCCGGCGCCTGCGGCGGCGACCTCTCCGCTGCCATCCCGTGCGCCGCCGCGGCCGAGCTCACGCACTCGGCGACGCTCCTCCACGACGACGTGATCGACGACGGCCCCGAGCGCCGGGGGCGCCCCGCGAGCCGGGTCCTCTGGGGCAACGCCGTCTCGGTGCTCTCGGGAGACTGGCTCCTCACCCGCGCGCTCGAGCTCGTCTCCGCGGCGCCGGCGCGGTCGGCGGCGCTGCCGGCGCTGCTCGCCACCATGCGCCGCCTGGTCGAGGGCGAGGTGCTCCAGCTCTCGCTGCGGGGCACGTTCGCAGCGACCGAGCGGGACTACCTCGACGTGGTCGCCGGGAAGACCGGCTCGCTCTTCGGCTGGGCCGCCGCCGCCGGCGCCTGGTCGGCAGGGGTCACCGGCCGCGTCCCGGAGGCGCTCGCGCGGTTCGGCGAGGACGTGGGCGTCGCGTTCCAGCTCGTGGACGACGCCCTCGACTACGCCGCCGATCCGAAGCTCCTCGGCAAGCGACTCGGGTCGGACCTCGCCGAGGGAAAGGCGACCTTGCCGCTCATCCGCGCCTGCGCCGCCGAGCCGGGCCTGCGCGACCGGCTCGCCGCGGTGCTCGAGACCGCGCGTGAGGGCGAGGCCGAGCGCGTCGCCGCCGAGGTGATCGCCTCGGTGCAGAAGGTGGGCGGCGTGGAGGCGGCGCGCGCGCTCGCCCGCGAGCACACGGCGGCCGCGCTCGATGCGCTCTCGTTCCTGCCCGAGGGGCCGTACCGGACCGCGCTGCACGACGCGGCGCTGGCGCTGACCGAGCGGGCGTTCTAGACGGCAGCTCGTGATTCGCGATCACCTGTGGTGCTCGCGGACCACGACAGCACTCACGCGGGTCAGCCGCCCCCTGTGCGGGGTGCCTGACGGGCGCGAGCCCGGGAGTCCGCCGTGAATCTGGGGCCGGCGGAAGACACCTCCGGGCGCCCGTGATAGACGGGTTGGCCTGCGAAGCTCGTCGGTCGGTCGACGTCGAACGGCCAGCGTCACCGCGGCTGGGTAGAGCGATGAGTCGTGAGCGGCGCATGGGTGGTCCTGAAGGGCGCGGTTCGGTAGCCCACGCGCCACCGCACGCTCCGAGGGCTGGCCGCGGCCGCCGCTCTCGCCTCGGGGATCGCATCGGCGAGGCGGGGGCGTACGCCTCGGACGACCCGCTGCACCTCGAGTCGAGCACGGCCACGGAGCTGCTCCGCACGCTCGACCGGTCCGAGGTCTTTCGCCTGGTCGGCGACCGCGTCTACGCGATCGCCGGCGGCGCGATCGTGGTGATGACCGAGTTCGAGCCGCGCTCCCGGACGACCACGGTCCGCTACCTGCGCTGCGCGCCCGAGGAGCGGCGGCTCCTCGTCGAGATCCTGGGCCGCGAGCCGGTGGGATGGAGCCTCGCCCTTCCGGAGTCGGCCCGGCGGCGCTGGAGAGGCGGCGAGCTGACGCTGGTGCCCGGAGGGATCCCGGACCTGGTCGTCCACCAGATCCCACCTCCGATCTGCGATCGGCTGACGCGCGAGTTCCAGGTGGACCAGGTCCTCGGCATGGCCTGCGCCCACGAGGACGACATCCTCGGCGCGCTCGCGCTCGTCACGCGCAGGGGGACGCCGCTTCGCAACCGAGGGCTGGTGGAGACGCTGGTGGCGCTGGCGGGCCTGGCGCTGAAGCGGCTGCGGGCGGAGGAGGCCAGGAAGAACAGCGAGCAGCGCTCCAAGCTCATCCTCGAGACCACCTCGGACGCCGTCTGGATCCTCACGCTCGACGGCGCGGTCGCGGAGGTCAACGACGCCGGATGCGCCATGACCGGCTACACGCGCGCCGAGCTGATCGGCATGCCCGTCAGCCGGCTCGAGGCGGTCGAGACCCCGGACGAGGTCGCGAAGCACGCCAGGCTGGTGGCCGAGGCCGGCCAGAGCCGCTTCGAGTCGGTGCATCGCCGCAGGGACGGCTCGCTGCTCGAGGTGGAAGTCACCTGCGCCTACCTGGACTGGGACGGGGGACGGTTCGCCTGCTTCGTGCGGGACATCACGGAGCGGAAGCGGGCCGAGACCGCGCTGCGCGAGGCGGACGCGCGCAAGAGCGAGTTTCTGGCCGTGCTGTCGCACGAGCTGCGCAACCCCCTGGCGCCGATCCGGAACAGCCTCTACCTCCTCGACCACGCCGCCCCGGGCAGCGACCAGGCTCTTCGCGCCCGCGTGGTCATCGAGCGGCAGGTGAGCCACCTGACCCGGCTCGTGGACGACCTCCTCGACGTGACGCGCATCAGCCGGGGGAAGGTCCAGGTCCAGAAGGCGCGGGTCGAGCTGGGCTCCTTGGTCCGGGAGGCGATCGAGGACCATCGCCCGCTGCTCACGGCCGCAGGCCTGAGGTGCGAGGTGGCCATCGCCGGCGGGCCGCTCTGGGTCGACGCCGATGCCGCCCGGGTCGCGCAGGTGATAGGGAACCTGCTTCACAACTCGAGCAAGTTCACGCCACGTGGTGGCTGTGTCACCGTGTCGCTCGAACCCGAGGTCGACACGCAGATGGCCAGGCTCCGCATACGCGACACCGGGATGGGCATCGCCCGCGACGCGCTGGGCCGGGTGTTCCAGCCGTTCGTCCAGGGGGACAGATCGATCGAGCGCACCGGTGGTGGGCTCGGGCTGGGCCTCGCGCTGGTGAAGGGTCTGGTGGACCTGCATGGCGGCACGGTGGAGGCGCGCAGCGAGGGCGCCGACCGCGGAGCGGAGTTCACTGTCCGTCTCCCCCTGGGCCCGGCGGACGCGGAACGCCGCGCTCGGTCCCCGTCCGCGGGGCCGGATCGGGGGCGCGTGGGCCGGCGCGTCCTGATCATCGAGGACAACCCCGATGCCGCCGACAGCCTGCGCCAGGTGCTGGAGCTGGCGGGCCATTCGGTCGAGGTCGCCTACAACGGGCCGGACGGGGTCGACCGAGCCCGCGTCTTCGTACCCGACGTGGTGCTGTGCGACATCGGCCTGCCCGGCATGGACGGGTACTCGGTGGCGCGCGCGATCCGGTCCGCCGCCGACCGGACCGCGGCCGTGCTGGTGGCGTTGTCGGGATACGCCCAGCCCGAAGACCTGGCCCGGGCGCGGGAGGCAGGCTTCGCCGTGCACATGGCCAAGCCCCCCGACCTGAGCGCCCTCGCGCAGCTCATCGCCGAAGCGTGACCTGAGCAAGCCTGCTCACGCGTTCCGCCACGCCCGCTCGGCCTGGAGCACGGCGTTGGCGAGTGGCACGTCGAAGGGCCAGGAGTCCATCACCAGCCTTCCGAGGCCCTCCGTCCGCTGGCGCTTCGGCGGCAGCTCGCCTCGATCCAGCGCCGCGAGGTAGCCGCGCAGGGTCTCGATGCACGTGTCGAGCTCGTCGGGGCGGAGCTGGTACCTGGGCGCGCGCCGCTCCGCCTCGACCTCGCCGAGGGCCGCCCGGATGAGTTCGCGGGCGCGGTCGCGGCGGGAAGGGTCCATGGGTTGCGAGACTACGCCAACGCTCCCGTGGGCTGGTACTCGATCTTGACTCGGGGCCGGAGGCCGCGGTCGAAGGCGGCCGCGAGGAAGAGCTCCACCGCCTCGCGCCCGTGCGCGCCGAGCGACCGGGTGAAGTCATTCACGTACATCCCCACGAAGCGGTCGGCCTGCGCGCGATCCATGCCCCGCCCGAACCCGAGCGCGTACGAGAGCGCCTCCTCGCGGTGCGCGAGGCCGTAGGCGATCGACTCGGCCCAGGCCTTCGCCACCAGGGCGCGCACCGCCTCGGGCAGGCCGCGCCGGACGGCGTTGAGGCCGAGCGGCAGCGGCAGGGCGGTGCGCGCCTTCCAGCTCCGTCCGAGGTCATCGACCACGCGCAACCCCTCGACCGCGGCCGTGAGCTGGCCCTCGTGGATCACCAGCGCCGCGTCCACCTCCCCGAGCTTCGCCGCGTCGCCCACCGCCTTGAAGTCCATGGGGACGGCCTCGTGACGCGGCAGGGAAAGCGCGAGCGCGAGCGCGGCGCTCGTGCGGAGGCCGGGGACCGCGATCCGCTTGCCCGAGAGCTCGGCCAGCGAAGACACGGGCGACCCTTCCGGCACGACCACCACGGGACCGTAGCCGTCCCCCATCGAGGCGCCCGAATCGAGGAGCAAGTAGCGGTTCGCGACGTAGGGGTAGGCGGCGGCGGAGATGGCGGTGACGTCGTGGCGCCCGTGACGAGCGGCCTCGTTCGCCGACTCGATGTCGAGGAGCACCTGCTCGAAGGTGATCCCCTCGGCGCGCACCGCGCCGCAGGCGATCCCGAAGTACATGAAGGCGTCGTCCGAGTCGGGGCTGTGCGCCACGCGGATGGTCCACATGCGCGGCATGATCTACCCTTCAACGATCATTGAAACAAGCGGAGCGTGGGAGTAGATCGCGGCCATGGCCTACCGCTCGTTGCGCGAGTTCCTGGATCGGCTGGAGCGGGCGGGCGAGCTCGTCCGGGTGAAGGAGCCGGTCGCGCTCGAGCTGGAGATGGCCGCCCTCGCCGATCGCGCCGCCAAGTCCGGCGGGCCGGCCCTCCTCTTCGAGAGCGTCGCGGGCCGGCCCGGGTCCATGCCGGTGGTGATGAACCTCTTCGGCACCCGCCGGCGCACGAGCTGGGCGCTCTCCTGCGAGGACTACGAGGAGCATGCCTCCGCGCTCCGCTCCCTGCTCCACACCGCGCCGCCCTCCTCGCTCTGGGAGAAGCTGAAGATGCTCCCGAGGCTCGGCCGCCTCGCCTCGATGGCGCCGAAGCACGTCTCCTCCGCGGCCTGCCAGGAGACGGTGCTCCGCGGCGCCGAGGCCGATCTCGGCGCGCTGCCCGTGCTCACCACCTGGCCGCACGACGGCGGGCCGTTCGTGACGCTGCCACAGGTCATCACCCGGGACCCGGAGACCGGCGCGCGCAACGTGGGGATGTACCGCCTTCAAGTTCTCGGCCCGCGCCGGCTCGCGATGCACTGGCAGCTCCACAAGACCGCCACCGCGCACTTCCGCGGCTACAAGCGGCGCGGCGAGCGGATGCCGGTGGCCATCGCCCTCGGCGGCGATCCCGCGCTCACCTACTGCGCCTCGGCCCCGCTGCCGCCGGGCATCGACGAGTACCTCTTCGCCGGCTTCCTGCGCGGCGAGGCGGTCCGGCTGGTGAAGGGCGTCGCCACGGATCTGGACGTCCCCGCGGACGCGGACGTGGTCATCGAGGGGTTCGTGGATCCCGCGGCCCCGCTCGTCCTCGAGGGGCCGTTCGGCGACCACACCGGCTTCTACTCGCTCGCCGACGACTACCCGGCGCTCGAGGTGGCGGCGATCACCTTGCGCCGCGACCCCGTCTACCCTGCCACGGTCGTCGGCCCGCCGCCCGCCGAGGACCTCTGGCTCGGGAACGCCACCGCGCGGCTCTTCCTGCCGATGCTCCAGCTGGTGTTCCCCGAGATCGTGGACATGTCCTTCCCGGCCGAGGGCGTCTTCCACAACCTCTGCCTGGTCTCGATCAAGAAGGAGTACCCGGGGCACGCGAAGAAGCTCATGCACGGGCTGTGGGGCTCGGGGCAGATGGCGAGCACCAAGACGATCGTCGTCTTCGACGAGGACGTGGACGTGCAGGACGCCTCGCGGGCCGCCTGGCGCGCGCTCGCCAACGTGGACGCGCGCCGCGACCTCGCGGTGGTGGAGGGGCCGGTGGACGTGCTCGATCACGCGGCGCCGTCGATGGGCCTCGGCGCCAAGATCGGCGTGGACGCGACGCGGAAGTGGGCCGAGGAGGGCGGGCGCGAGTGGCCGGAGCCATGCGTCCACCCCCGCGCCGTGGTGGAGCGGATGGACGCCCTCTACGAACGGCTCCTCCCGGGCGCGCAGCCCCCGGCGCGGCCGCGCATCGCGGAGCCGGCGGCGGCGGCGTGGTCGCCGAGAAAGGGGGCCGCATGAGCTCGCTGCTGCAACGGGAGTCCGACGCACCTGTGGCGACCAGCCCGGTCCCGCTGCCCGGCGATCCGGCGCGGGCGGCGGCGGTGCGGGCGATGTTCGATCGCGTCGCGCCGTCGTACGACCTCCTGAACCGCCTGATGACGTTCCGGATCGACCAGTCCTGGCGCGGGCGCCTGCTCACCGAGCTCGCCCCGCTGCCGGGTGAGGTCCTGCTCGATCTCTGCGCCGGGACCATGGACGTCGCCGCGATGGCGATGCACCGCGTCCCCGGCCTGCGGATCGTGGGCGCGGACTTCTCCCTCGGGATGCTGCAGCGCGGGCGGAGCAAGACCGGCCTGCCTGCGGCGCAGGCCGACGCGCTCGCCCTGCCGTTCTCCGCAGGCGCCTTCGACCTCGTCACCGTGACCTTCGGGATGCGGAACCTCGAGGTCTACGAGCAGGGCCTCGCCGAGATCGCCCGCGTGCTCCGGCCCGGCGGGCGCCTCGGGGTGCTCGAGCTGTTCCGGGCGGAGGGGCGAGGTTCACGGTTCGTGCACAAGGCGTACAACCGGGCGGTGCTCCCGGTGCTGGGGCGGCTCCTCTCCCCCGACCCCGCCGCCTACCGGTACCTGGTCGAGTCGATGGAGCGGTTCGTGACGCGCCCCGAGTTCGAGGCCGCCGCGCGCCGCGCCGGCTTCCGCGACGTGCGCGGGGAGACGCTCTTCCCCGGCGTGTGCGGGCTCGTCACGGCGGTGCGCGCGTGAAGCTCGTCGTCGGCATCTCGGGCGCCACCGGGGCGCCCTACGCGAAGCGGCTCCTCGACTTTCTCGCGGCCCACGGCGAGGCGCACGGCGTCTCGGTGGACCTCGTCTTCACGCCCACCGGCAAGCAGGTCTGGAAGGAGGAGCTGGGCGTCGAGCCGCGCTACCCCTTCACGGTCTGGAAGAACCAGGACTTCACCGCGCCGTTCGCCTCGGGCTCCGCGCTCTACGACGGGATGGTGGTCGTCCCCTGCTCCGCCGGGGCGCTCTCGCGGATCGCCTACGGCATGTCGGTGGACCTCCTCGGCCGGGCGGCGGACGTGATGCTGAAGGAGCGGCGGCGGCTCGTGCTCGTCTTGCGTGAGACGCCGATCTCGCTCGTGCACGCGCGGGCCGTGGTTCAGGTGATCGAGGCGGGCGCGATCGTACTCCCGGCCTCGCCGTCGTTCTACTCGGGGGCGCGCACGGTCGAGGCGCTCGTGGACACGGTGGTGGCACGCGTGCTCGACAAGCTCGGGCTCCCGAACGAGCTCATGAAGCGGTGGGACGGGCTCGCGCCGCGCACCGCGGAGCCGAACGAATAGGAAGACCCCGATGCTCTCGACCCTTGCACACCGCGCCCTGGAGCGAGACGGCCTCGGCGACGTCCGCGACAAGGTGCTCGCCGGGACCCGGCTCACGGACGAGGACGGCCTGCGGCTCTTCCAGGCCGCCGACCTCGCCGCCGTGGGCGCGCTCGCGAACCACGTCCGCGAGGGCCGCCACGGCGATCTCGCCTTCTACAACCGGAACGTCCACCTCAACCCCACCAACGTCTGCGTCGCCTCCTGCAAGTTCTGCTCGTTCGCACGCAAGGACGACCAGCGCGCGTCCGACGGCTACACCATGTCGATCGACGAGGCGGTGGGGAAGGTGCTCGCGCGGCGGCCCCTCGGTGTGACCGAGGTGCACATCGTCTCCGGGCTCCACCCCGACCTGCCGTTCGAGTACTACACCGAGCTCCTCTCCCGGATCCGCGCCGCCTGGCCGGAGCTGGCGATCAAGGCGTTCACGGCGATCGAGATCCACTTCTTCGCCGAGAAGTTCGGCATGACCCACGAGCAGGTCCTCCTCCGGCTCCGGGAGGCCGGGCTCGATACGCTGCCCGGCGGCGGCGCCGAGATCTTCGCCCCCCGCGTCCGGCGGAAGATCTGCGACGACAAGGCGACGGCGCAGGAGTGGCTGGAGGTGCACCGGACCGCGCACCGGCTGGGCATCAAGACGAACTGCACCATGCTCTACGGCCACATCGAGCGGCTCGACGAGCGTGTGGATCACATGCGCCGGCTGCGCGAGCTGCAGGACGAGACGAAGGGCTTCCAGGTCTTCATCCCGCTCGCCTTCCACCCCGAGCACAACATGATCGGCAAGGCCTTCCCCAAGCCGACCGGCTACGACGCGCTGCGGACGCTCGCGGTGTCGCGGCTCTACCTCGACAACTTCGACCACGTGAAGGCGTACTGGGTCTCGCTCGGCGAGCGGCTCGCGCAGGCGGCGCTGGCGTTCGGGGTGGACGACCTCGACGGGACCGTGCTCGAGGAGCGCATCTACCACATGGCCGGAGCGACAGTGCCGCAGGCGCTCTCAGAGAAGACCCTGCACCAGCTCATCCGCGCCGCAGGGCGGGTGCCGGCGGAGCGGGACAGCCTGTATCGGGTGCTCAGGATTCACGAGGAGCTGGAATGCGCAAGCTGAAGGCCGCTGCCGTTTCCTTCTTGAACGCATGGCCCTTGACCGAGGGGCTCGAGCGCTCCGAGCGGATCGAGCTCGTCAAGGCCGAGCCGTCGCGCTGCGCGGAGCTGCTCGAGGCCGGCGAGGTCGATCTCGCCCTGGTCTCGGTCTCGGCCCTCGAGAAGGGCGAGTACGAGATCGTCCCGGGCATGGCCATCGGCGCGGACGGCCCGGTGCAGACCGTCCTCCTCGCCGGCGAGCAGTCGCCCGCGATCTGGGACGAGGTCTTCCTCGACACCGCGTCCCGCACCTCTCACGTCCTGACGAAGCTCGTCCTCGACGCGATGGGCGTTCACCCGAAGTTCACGCCGATGCCCGCCGCCGACGGCCTCGCCCAGGCCCGGGGCACGCGCGGCGCCCTGGTCATCGGCGATCGCGGCTTCGACGTCCGCGCGAACCACGTGCTCGACCTCGGCCGCGAGTGGAACCACCTCACCGGCTTCCCGATGATCTTCGCCCTCTGGGCGGCCCGCCCCGGCGCGGTCTCGCCCGAGGACGTGCAGGAGCTGACCCGCGCCGCCCAGCACGGCCTCGGCGTCCGCACCGAGCTCGCCCAGCGGTTCGCGGCGCAGAAGGGCGGCGATCCGGAGCGCTTCCGCCGCTACCTCACCCAGCGGATCCGCTACGGCCTGGGGCCGTACGAGCTGGAGGGGCTGGAGGCGTTCCTCGAGCGCGCCGCGTCGAAGGGGTTCCTGCCGCCGATGAAGCTCCGGTTCGTGGACGACGTGGTCCGGAAGGCGCACGTGCGGCGCCCGGTCTCGGTCGACGCCGCCCTCGCCAAGGGGGCCGCGGGCGATCGGCTCACGGCCGACGAGGCGGAGCGGCTCGACGAGGAGGCGCCGCTGCTCGACCTCGGGCTCGCCGCCGACGCGCGCTGCCGCGCCCTCCACCCCGGCGACCTCGTCACGTACATCGTCTCCCGCAACGTGAACTACACGAACGTGTGCACCACCGCGTGCCACTTCTGCGCCTTCTACCGGCCGCGGGGGCACAAGGAGGCCTACGTCCTCTCGCGCGAGGAGCTCACGCAGAAGATCGACGAGACGGTGGCGCTCGGCGGGATCGAGATCCTGCTCCAGGGCGGCCTCCACCCGGACCTCGGGATCGAGTGGTACGAGGACCTCTTCCGCTGGGTGAAGTCGAAGTGGCCGACGATCAACCTGCACGCCCTCTCGCCGGAGGAGATCTGGCACATCGCCCGGACGAGCCAGCTCCCGCTCGACGACACCATCGCGCGCCTCGTCGCCTCGGGCATGGACTCCATCCCCGGCGGCGGCGCCGAGATCCTCGACGACGAGGTCCGCCGGCGGATCGCGCCGCTCAAGTGCTCCACCGACGAGTGGCTCTCGGTGATGAAGGCCGCGCACCGGAAGGGCCTCCGCTCGACCGCCACCATGATGTTCGGCGTGGGCGAGGAGGCGCGCCACCGGGTCACCCACCTCTTACGGCTCCGCGAGCTGCAGGACGAGACCGGCGGCTTCACCGCCTTCATCTGCTGGCCCTTCCAGTCCGCCAACACGCGGCTCACGCCGGGGGACGGGAGCGCCCACGCGTACCTCCGCACCAACGCCCTCTCGCGGCTCGTCCTCGACAACGTCCCCAATCTTCAAGCCTCGTGGGTGACGATGGGCGGCGGCGTGGCCCAGGCCGCGCTTCACATGGGGTGCAACGACTTCGGGCAGGTGATGATCGAGGAGAACGTGGTCTCCGCCGCGGGGACGACCTTCAAGATGGACTCCGAGGAGGTCGAGCGGCACATCCGCGACGCCGGGTTCCGGGCGGCGCGAAGGAACATGAGGTACCAGCTCGTGGAGGCGCCGCCCGCTTGACCACGCAGGTGCTCAGCGCGCCCTGGGTCCTCCCCGGCCGGCCGGAGGTCCCGGGCGCACCGGCAGCGGCGATCCGCGACGGCGCGATCGCGCTCGACGGCGAGGCCGTCCTCGCGGTCGGGCCGCGGGCCGAGGTCGAGGCACGACATGGACGGGGCGAGCCGCTCGACGCGGTGATCCTCCCCGCGCTCGTGAACGCGCACCTGCACCTGGAGCTCTCGCACCTCGCCGGCAAGGTCCCGGGCGGTGCGGGGCTCGCTGCCTGGATCGGCCAGGTCATCGCCGCGCGCGCCGAGGCCCGGTCGGACGACGCGCCTGCGGCGATGTCCTCCGCCGCGTCGGCGCTCCGGGCGGCGGGGGTGGCCGCCGTGGGCGACGTCTCCAACACGCTCGCCTCGCTCGAGCCGCTCGCGCGGGCCGGGCTGTGCGGGACCGTCTTCCACGAGGTGCTCGGCTTCACCCGCGAGCGGTTCGAGCGGTACCGCGAGGCGGCCCGCGCCGAGCGCGGCGTGCGTCCGGCGCCCCGCGGGCTCCGCGTCCTCGAGAGCCCCCACGCGATCTACTCCACGAATCGTGAAGCGCTGCTCGCCCTCCTGCGCGCCGGTCCCGGCTCGATCCACCTCGCAGAGGATCCGGCGGAGCGGGGCTTCTGCCGCGACGGCGAAGGGCCGTTTCGAGGGCTGCTCGCCGGGATCGGCGCCACCGCCGCGGAGGTCGACGCCCTGCGTGTGCGCGGCCGCTCCGCCGTCGCCGCCATCGCTCCGGAGCTCGGCCCGCAGCACCTCGCCGTCCACTGCGTCGATCTCGATCGCGAGGACCTCGCGCTCCTCGCCGCGTCCCGTGCGACCGCCGTCCTCTGCCCGCGCTCGAACCACCACATCTCCGGCCTCGTCCCGCCGCTCCCTGCGCTGCTCGCGGCGGGCGTGCCGCTCGCGGTCGGGACCGACTCGCTCGCCTCCTCGCCCTCGCTCGCCCCGCTCGCGGAGCTGGCGCTCCTCCGCCGCGCGTTCCCGGACGTCCCCGCTGCACGCCTCCTGCCGCTCGCCTGGAACGGTCCCGCGGTCGGCGCGCCGCACGTGGGCCGGCTCACCGCGGGCGAGGCGCCCGGCATCCTCGCAGCGCCGCTCGGTGGCGCCCGCCCCGAGGATCCGTTCGAGCTCCTTCTCGACGTCTTCGGCGGGGATGGTCCCTCGTTCGGCTGGATCCGGCAGAACGCACCGGAGGCGCGCGCATGAGGGTCGCACAGGTCGCCGCGCTCGCGCGGATGGTGAAGCTCTCGCACTCGCTCTTCGCGCTCCCCTTCGCGGCGGCGGCGGTGGTGCTCGTGCTCCCGCAGGCGACGTCGGAGCGCCTCGCGCTCCGGCTGGCGCTCGTCGTGGTCGCGGTCGTCGCCGCGCGGACCGCGGCCAAGGCGTGGAACCGGATCGCCGACCGCGCCATCGACGCCCGGAACCCGAGGACCGCCCGGCGGGAGCTCGTCACCGGCGAGGTCTCTCCCGTCGCCGCGTGGGCGCTCCTCACCGGCAGCGCCGCCGCCTTCGTCGCCGCGGCGTCCGGGATCTCGACCCTGTGCGGAGTCCTCGCCCTCCCCGTCCTGGCGGTGCTCCTCGGGTACTCGTACGCGAAGCGGTTCACCTGGGCGTGCCACCTCTGGCTCGGCGCCGCCCAGGCGCTCGCGCCCGCCGGCGTCTCGATCGCGCTCACCGGCACGCTGCTCCCGTCGGCGCTCCTCCTCGGCCTCGGCGTGGGCGCGTGGATCGCCGGGTTCGACGTGTTCTACGCGCTCCAGGACCGCGAGTTCGACGTCCAGGCCGGCGTGCGGTCCATCCCGGCGCGCTTCGGCGTCCGGGGCGCGCTCTGGTGGGCGCGGGGGCTCCACGCCGTCGCGATCGCGGCGGTGGCCGCGGCCGGTGCAGCCGGCGGGCGCGGGGCCGGCTGGCTCGCCGGCACGCTCGTCCTCGCCGGAACACTGGCGGCCGAGCACCTGCACGTCGCGCCGCGGGGCGAGCTTCACCCCGAGAGGATCGGGGTCGCATTCTTCAACTACAACGCCTTCGCGT
>JAEZXM010000323.1 GCA_023419875.1 Pseudomonadota bacterium
TGACCGCGTTCGACATCTTCGCCCAGGCGGGCGGCGCGAACCGGGCGATCGCCCGGAGCTTCAACACGACCGCCAGCTCCAGCGGCCAGGTGGTGATCGCGTTCACCCGGAACGGCGGCCCGGACAACCCCAAGATCTGCGGGATCACGGTCGCCGGCGGGAGCCTCACGACCGCGGCGCTCACCGTGAACAAGGCCGGCAACGGGAGCGGGACCGTCACCTCGACACCCGCCGGCATCAACTGCGGCTCGACCTGCACCGCCAGCTACGCGATCGGTGCCAGCGTCACCCTGTCGGCCACCCCTGCCGCGCAGAACACCTTCATCGGCTGGAGCGGCGCGGGCTGCAGCGGCACGTCCACCTGCGTCGTCACCCTGGCGAGCGCTCAGGCGGTGACCGCGACGTTCAACTCCCAGACGACGACCTACGCGCTCACCGTCACGAAGAGCGGTACCGGGAGCGGTACCGTCACCTCGAACCCGTCCGGCATCAACTGCGGCTCGACCTGCACCGCGAGCTACAACAGCGGCACCAGCGTCACCCTGACCGCGTCGCCGACGTCCCCCGCGACGTTCGGCGGCTGGAGCGGGGCGTGCACCGGCACCGGGAGCTGCGTCGTCTCGATGACGGCGGCCCGCTCGGTCACCGCCACCTTCAATGGCGGAGGCGGCAGCGCCGGCTGCGGCAAGGCACCCGGGATCCCGAGCAGCCAGTACAACAACGGCTCGCACATCTCGATCACCGCGGCGGGCATGCAGCGCCGGTACATCCTCAACGTGCCGACCAACTACGACAACACGCGCCCGTACCGGCTGATCATCGCGTACCACCAGCTCAACGGCAATGACGACGAGATGTACAGGAATCAGTACTATCACCTGCTCAATCTCGCCAACAACAGCGCCATCTTCGTCGCTCCCAACGGGCAGCAGAACGGCGCGAGCTGCACGCAGGCGTCGGGCTGCGGGTGGCCGAACACGAACAACTCCGACCTCGCCCTGGCCGACGCCATCGTCGCCCAGATCTCGCAGAACTTCTGCGTCGACATGAACCGCATCTTCGTGACCGGGTGGAGCTACGGCGGCAGCATGTCGTACAAGACCTCCTGCGAGCGCGGGCCGGGCGGCGCGGGGAGCTGGTCCGTCCGAGGCGCCGCCGTCTACTCCGGCGCGCAGCTCAGCGGGAGCTGCACCCCCAGCAGGCCGGTCGCGTACTACCACGCGCACGGCGTCAGCGACAACGTGCTGAGCTACGACACGGGCCTCGGGCTTTTCCAGAACTTCGCCCGGGCCAACGGCTGCACGTACACGACGCCCACCAGGGTCACGAGCGGGAACCACGTGTGCACCACGCTCTCGGGATGCACGTCGGGCTACCCGACCGTCTGGTGCTCGTTCAACGGTGGGCACACGCCCGACCCGTCGGATGGAGGGACGAGCTGGCAGTATCAGACCGTCTGGAACTTCATCTCGCAGCTGTAGCGGAAGTTCGGTAAGTGCCGGCGCAGCGGCTCGCTCCACCGGCGAGTCGCAGCGCCGGGTCGTTTTAGCGACGAGCGTCTCCAACCGCGGTGAACGCAGTACACTGCGCATGTCGCCCATCACCGGGCGCAGAGGGAGACGGCGGAGCATGAGCGGACAGATCTGGTACTACCTCGAGGCCGGGAGTCAGGCAGGGCCCGTCGACCAGGAGGCGATCGTCGCGATGATCCGAGCGAGCCGGCTCGCCGCGGGCGCGCTCGTCTGGAAGGCGGGGATGCCCGGCTGGCAGCCCTGGAACACGATCCCGGAGCTCGCCTCCCTCGCGCCGCCTGCGGCGCAGCCGCCAGCGCCACCGTCGTATGGGCAGCCTGCGTACGGGCAGCCCACTCCCGGTCAGCCTGCGTACGGGCATGGTCAGCCTGCGTACGGTCAACCGTACGGCCAGCAGCTCGTCTATCCCAAGGCGCCGCTCGGGGCCAGGTTTGCGGCCCACCTCGTGGACGCGCTGATCTTCACGCTGCCTGCGGTGATCCTGATCGTCATTGCCGTCTTCACGGGTGCGAACGACTACGTGGCCGCGGCCGTGGTCTGCGGGGTCCTCGGCGGAGCCCTCGTGATCGCGGGGTTCGTCTACTCGCTGCTCAAGGACGGCAAGGCCAACGGGCAGAGCATCGGCAAGAAGATGGTGAACCTCATGGTGGTGCACCTGCCCACCAATCGACCCTGCACCATGGGCCAGTCCGCGGGCCGCGCGGCGATCATGATGGCCCTCGGCTTCATCCCGTACGTCGGTTGGCTCGTCGAGCCGATCATCGTCCTCGCCGCGCAGGACGGCCGGCGGCTCGGCGACAAGGCCGCCAACACGCAGGTGATCTCGGTGGACTCGTATCGCGGCCGGGTCGACGCCGACGTCTTCTCCTGAGCGCACCAAGCCGCGCGGTCGAGGCGCGCCGTTCGTCAGCGCAGCGCGGCACCCGGCGCCGCTCGCATCCCGGGCGCCTCGCGGCCGGTGCGCTCCACGTACTCGTGGTAGCCGCCGCCGTAGGGCACCGGGCCCTCGGGGCCGAGCTCGAGCACGCGGTTCGAGAGCGCGCCCAGGAAGCGCCGGTCGTGCGAGACGAAGAGCATCGCTCCCTCGTACCCGGAGAGCGCGGTGATGAGCATCTCCTTCGTCGCCAGGTCGAGGTGGTTCGTGGGCTCGTCGAGGACGAGGAAGTTGGGCGGGTCGTAGAGCAGGGTCGCGAGCACGAGCCGCGCGCGCTCGCCGCCGGACAGGACGCGGCACGGCTTCTCGATGGCGTCGCCGGAGAAGCCGAAGCAACCGGCGAGCGTCCGGAGCGAGCCCACCGAGGCCCGCGGGAACGCGTCCTGGAGCGTGTCCCAGACCGAGCGCGCGGGGTCGAGCAGCTCCATCGCGTGCTGCGCGAAGTAGCCCATCTTGACGCTCGGCCCGAGCGCGGCCGCGCCGGCGTCGGGGCGGGTGGCGCCGGCGACGAGCTTGAGGAGCGTCGTCTTGCCCGCGCCGTTCGCGCCGAGCACGCACCACCGCTCGCCGCGGCGGACGAGGAAGTCGAGGCCTTCGTGGACCCGGCGGTCGCCGTAGACCTTGCGGACGCCGGAGAGCTTGACCACGTCCTCGCCCGAGCGCGGCGCGGCGCGAAACTCGAAGACCACCGTCTTGCGGGTCTTGGGCGGCTCGACCTTCTCGATCTTGTCGAGCTTCTTCACCCGCGACTGCACCTGGGCGGCGTGCGAGGCGCGCGCCTTGAAGCGCTCGATGAAGGCCAGCTCCTTCTTCAGCATCGCCTGCTGCCGCTCGAACTGCGCCTGGTGGTGCTGCTCGGCGATCGCCCGCTCGCGCTCGTAGAGCTCGTAGTCGCCGGAGTAGCTCGTCAGCTCGCCGGCGTCGATCTCGAGGATGCGCTTCACCACGCGGTTCATGAACGCGCGATCGTGCGTGGTCATGAGCACCGCGCCGGGGTAGTCGCGCAGGAAGGCCTCGAGCCAGAGGATGGATTCCAGATCCAGGTGGTTGGTGGGCTCGTCGAGGAGCAGCACGTCGGGGCGCATGAGCAGGATGCGCGCCAGCGCCACCCGCATCTTCCACCCGCCGGAGAGGGCGCCGACGTCGCCGTCCATCATCGCCTGCGTGAAGCCGAGGCCGGCGAGGATCTCCCGGGCGCGCGCCTCGAGGCCGTAGCCGCCGAGCTCGTCGAACCGGGCCTGCACGGCGCCGAACCGCTCGACGAGCGCCTCCATCTCCTCGGCGCGGGTCGGGTCGGCGAGCGCGCGCTCGATCTCGGCGAGCTCCGCCGCCACCGCCGAGACCGGGCCCGCCCCGTCCATCGTCTCGGCGACCGCGGAGCGGCCCCGCAGCTCGCCGACCTCCTGGCTGAAGTGGCCGACGGTGACGCCGCGGTCGATGGAGACCTGGCCCTCGTCCGGCTGCTCCTCCCGGGTGATGAGCCGGAACAGCGTGGACTTGCCGGCCCCGTTGGGCCCGACGAGGCCCACCTTCTCCCCGCGCTGCAGGGTGGCGGAGGCGTCGAGGAAGAGGATCTGGTTCCCGTGCTGCTTCGCGATGGCATCGATGCGGATCAAGGCGCCGGCGATGTAGCACGGGGGCGCGCGGGGCGTCGAGGCGTGGGCAGCGCTGCGACTCGCGGAAACCGCCAGGACACCGCGGAGTTCGACGCCGTGGTGGGACGGGTCGTTGACGGGCGCCGCCGAAGCTGGCAGAAGCCAGACTTCTCCTGATGTGAGCGCTCACACGTAACCCCATGGTGCGTGGAGCGTGCCCGTGTCGGTCCCAACCGCTGCATTCCGCAGGCGGCTCCCCGTGTGCCGCCGAGGAGAGATCATGAACCGTCGACTTTCCCTGCGCCTCGGCCTGGTGCTCGGCGCGGCGCTGCTGGCGTATGCCCAGCCGACGCCGGCGCTCACGACCAACGGCGTCAACGCCACGATGGTGGTGGACTCGTGGGGCGCGGGCTACTGCGCCAACATCACCATCGCCAATCCCAGCACCGGGGCGGTCACCGACTGGACGCTCGTGGTGGCGCTCAACGGCACGACCCTCAACAACATCTGGGGCGGCACCTCCAGCGTGAGCGGAGGTCAGCTGACGATCCGGCCGGTGGACTACACCACCCGGATCGCCGTCGGCGCGTCGACGACCCTCGGCTTCTGCGGCGTCGGCAGCGGTCAGCCGGCGCTCTCGACGTTCACCGTCGTGGGCGGCGGCAGCGGGACCACCAACCAGACCCTGACCGTGAGCAAGGGCGGCCAGGGCTCCGGGACCGTCACCTCCTCCCCGGCGGGCATCAACTGCGGGGCCACCTGCACCGCCTCGTTCGCCACCGGCGCGGTGGTGACGCTGACGGCGGCGCCGGCGGACGGCGCCAGCTTCAGCGGCTGGAGCGGCGCGTGCACCGGCACCGCGACCACGTGCAGCGTCACGATGTCCGCGGCGCAGTCGGTCACTGCGAGCTTCGGCACGGTGACGACCGGCTACACGCTCACCGTGGTGAAGAACGGCACCGGGAGCGGAACCGTCACCGGCTCCGGCGGCATCAACTGTGGCACGACCTGCAGCGCGACGTACACCGCGGGCACGACCGTGACCCTGACCGCCTCGGCGTCGAGCGGCTCCACCTTCGCCGGCT
Source organism: Pseudomonadota bacterium (assembly GCA_023419875.1). Lineage (GTDB taxonomy): Bacteria > Myxococcota > Myxococcia > Myxococcales > Anaeromyxobacteraceae > Anaeromyxobacter. The sequence continues at coordinate 5,147 of JAEZXM010000323.1, forward strand.
GGAGCAGCACCTGCCCCGGGTTCGCGTCCGGCACGCTCAGCATGAGCGCGTCCTGCACGGTGACCGCCACCTTCAACTCGACCAGCACGGGGACCGACGTGTCGGTCAACGCGGGCGGCTCGGCGTCGGGCACATTCGTCGCCGACGCGTACTTCTCTGGCGGCAGCACCTACTCCGTCACCACGACCGTCAACACCAGCCAGCTCTCCGGCACGATCCCGGCCCAGGCGGTCCTCCAGAGCGAGCGGTACGGCGAGTTCACCTACACGATCCCGAACCGGACGCCGAACAGCGCCCAGACGGTCACGCTCTACTTCGACGAGGTCTACTGGACGGCGGCCGGGCAGCGCACGTTCAACGTGGCCATCAACGGCGCGACGGTGCTGAGCGCCTTCGACATCTTCGCGGCGGCCGGCGGCGCGGGCCGGGCGATCGCCCGGACGTTCAACACCACCGCGAACTCGAGCGGCCAGGTGGTGATCGCCTTCACCAGGGCCGGCGGCCCGGACAACCCGAAGGTCTGCGGCATCACCGTGGCGGGCGGCAGCGTGAGCACGTTCCCGCTGACCGTGGCCAAGGCGGGCAGCGGCGCCGGCACGGTCACCTCCTCGCCGAGCGGCATCAGCTGCGGCTCGACCTGCAGCGCGAGCTTCGCAAGCGGCGCGCTCGTGACGCTCTCCGCGGCGGCCTCGAGCGGGTCCACCTTCGCGGGCTGGAGCGGCGGTGGCTGCAGCGGCACCTCCACCTGCGCGGTGACGATGAGCACCGCACAGACGGTCACCGCCACCTTCAACTCCCAGACGACGGTCTACGCCCTCACCGTCACGAAGAGCGGCAGCGGCAGCGGCACGGTGACGTCCAGCACCGGGGGCATCAACTGCGGCTCGACCTGCTCGGCGAACATCGCGAGCGGCACGACCGTCACCCTGACCGCGGCCACCGCCTCGGGCTCGACCTTCGGCGGCTGGAGCAACGGCTGCACCGGCACGAGCGCCACCTGCACCGTCTCCATGACCGCGGCCCGCACCGTCACCGCCACCTTCAACGGCGGCACGACCTGCACGCTCCCCTCGACCTTCCGGTGGACCTCGACCGGCCCGCTCGCGAACCCGAGCTCGGGATATGTCTCCCTCAAGGACTTCACCACGTTCGACTACAACGGCCGGCACCACGTCTACATGTCGAACGTGACCACCGGCGGGAGCTACGGCTCGACCTACGCGAGCTTCACCGACTGGTCGCAGTTCGGCTCGGCCACCCAGACGCAGATGAACCGGGGCACGGTCGCGCCCGAGGTCATCTACTTCGCCCCGAAGAACATCTGGGTGCTCACCACCCAGTGGGGCGCGACGCCGTTCCGGTATCTGACCTCGACCAATCCCACCAATCCCAACAGCTGGGGCAACG
>JAEZXM010000333.1 GCA_023419875.1 Pseudomonadota bacterium
CGCGTACAGCGGCGCGAGGGCTCGCACCGTGGCGGCGAGGAGCTTGGCGTGCGCGTCGGCACCGGGGATGGCGCCGAGCTCGCGGGCGCGCTCCGCGCCCTCGTCGAGGTGACAGCGCACCATCGCCTGGAGCGACTTCCAGGGGGCGTGGCCCGGCTGGGCGGAGACGCCGCGGAGCCGCGCCACCACCTCGGAGACGTGCGCCGCGACCAGGGCGTCGAGGGCCGCCTCCTTGGAGTCGAAGTAGTAGTAGAAGGTGCCCTGCGCGACGCCGACCTCGCGGACGATCCGGCTCACCGAGACGTCGGCGAACCCCTCGCGCACGAACAGCCGGCGGGCCGAGTCCAGCAGTGCGGCACGGCGCTCGTCGGTCCCCCTCGGCTTCGTCGGCTGGCGTGCCACCCGTTCCCGTCCTCCCGCCCCTTCGGCGTCGACCCGCGCCGGACTGTAGCCCAGCCGCGGCCGGACGTCTGCACCGAGGTGATTGACTGACTACCAGTCAGTCTGGTACCGGTCCCCCATGAGCGTCGACCCGCGCACCGAGCGCCTCGCCACCGATCCCCTCGGCCCCCTCCTCCTCCGCTTCTCCCTGCCGGTGATCGTGCACCTGGTGGTGGTCGCCCTCTACAACCTGGTGGACCGGATCTTCGTGGGCCGCGGCGTCGGCCCCACCGCCCTGGCCGCGGTCACGGTCTCGTTCCCGCTCTTCATCGCGCTGGGCGGCGTCGCCCTGACCTTCGGGCAAGGGGCGAGCGCGCTCGTCTCCCTCTCGCTCGGACGAGGCGACCGTGCCCGGGCCGGGTCGGCGCAGGGGACGGCGCTCGTCGCCGGGGCCGCCGCTTCTGCAGCCGTCGCGGCCGCCGCCGGCCTCTGGCTGCGGCCGCTCCTCGTCGCCTTCGGGGGCACGGGCGAGGTGCTCGCCCAGGCGGAGCGGTTCGCGGCCGTCTCCCTGGTGGGCCTCGTCCTCCAGTCCGTGGCCACGACGCTCGGGATGACGATCCGCAGCGCCGGATCCCCGGGCGTCTCGTTCCGCATCGCCCTCGCCGGCACCGCGGTCAACCTGGTGCTCAACCCCGTGTTCATCTTCGGCATGGGCCTCGGGGTCGTGGGCTCCGCCCTGGCCACCTGCGCCGCCGAGGCCGCGGGCCTCGCGCTGGCGCTGGCGCACGTCTGCGTCCGCCGCGGCGCCCTCCCCCTCCGCCGGGCCCACCTCGTCCCCGGCCCCGAAGTCCTCCGGCGCATCCTGACCCTCGGCGCGCCGCCGTTCTTCATGCACCTCGCGCTGACCGCCATCATGGCGATCTCGAACCGCGCCGTGGCCGCCCACGGCGGTCCCACCGGGATCGCGGTGATGGGCATCCTGTACGTGATCTACCCGCTCGTCCTCTTGCCGCTCGCCGGGCTCTCCGCCGGCGTCCAGCCCGTGCTGGGTTACAACTTCGGCGCCGGCGATCTCGCCCGCGTGCGCGGGGCGCTCCGGATCGCGCTGGTCGTTGCGACCGCCGTCTGCGCCTCGGTCTGGCTCCCGCTCCTCGCCTGGTCGGGCCCGGCGGTGCGGCTCTTCGTGGGGAACGACGCGCCCGCCGGGGCGGTCGGGCCCGGCGCCGTCCGGACGTTCTTCGCGCTCCTGCCCCTGGTCGGCGCGCAGGTCGTCGGCGCCGGCTACTTCCAGGCGGTCGGCAAGGCCGGCCTGTCCTTCTTCGCCAACCTGCTCCGGCAGGTGTTCGTGCTGGTCCCGCTCCTGCTCGTCCTGCCGCCCTTCCTCGGCCTCGAGGGCGTCTGGCTCGCCAATCCCCTCTCCGACGGGATCTCCGCGGCCATCACCCTGGCGCTGCTCCTCCCGGAGCTCCGCCGGCTCTCGCGCCCGGGCCCCCGCCGGCCGGCGGAGGCCCCGGCGCGCGATCCGGACGTCACCGGATGCCCTGCTTGATGAGCGGCTTCACGGACCCGACGTTCTGCGGGGTGACCGTGCCGACCCCCGTGTCCACGTGCAGGCCGGGGATGAGGTAGCGCTTCGTCCAGACGGCCTGCATCACCGGCATGTATCCCTGGAGATAGAGCACCTGGTCGAAGCTGGCGTTGATCCAGCCGCCCTCGATCGCGGCCACCGTCGCGGGCGAGAGGTCGATGCCGCCGCAGACGACGTCGCCGGGCTTCTTGCCCGCGGCCTGCAGGACCTTGGGCAGGATCGCGGTGACGTTGCCGTGCTGGGTGCCGATGGCCCGGAGCTTGGGGTGCGCCTGGAGGTACGCGGTGAGGATCGGGATGCCGAGCGAGGTGTCGCTGTCCACCTGCGCCGAGACGTCGAGCTTCTCCACCTTGAGCCCCGCCTTCGCCAGCGCGTCGTACACGCCCTGGCTGCTGCGGCTCCTGCCCTCCTGGTGCCAGATGTCGTAGACGAGGGCCTCGTCGCCGGCTTTGAGGCCCGCCGCCACCATCGCCTGTCCGGTCAGGAAGCCGCCGGCGTAGAGATCGGCGCCGGCGTACCCGAAGCCCTTGGCCTGGTACTTGGCCTCGAGCTTGGGCAGCGGGTTGTTCCCGCTCGTCACGATGATGCCCTGGGCGATCGCCTGGTCGACGAGCGGCGCGAAGGCCGACTCGCCCGGGTGGCCCATGATCACGATGGCGTCGGGCTTGGCCGCGAGCGCCTGCTTGAATTGATCGATCATCGTCTGCTGATCCCACTTCGAGTACTGCTCGACGAGCTTCACGTTGTTCGCCTTGGCGGCCGCCCGCGCGCCGTTCGTGCGCGCGAGCGTGGAGGCGTCACCCGGCGTGCCGCCCATCTGCATGTAGATCACGATCTGCTTCTCCTGCGCGGGGGCCGAACCCCCGAGCAGGATACCGAACAGCCCGACCGCCAGCGCCAACCGCGTCACCTTCCGCATGAGATCTCCTCCTGCGCACCGTTCCCGGCCGACCGGGTCGTCTCGGCCCGACCGCCGGCTTCTGGAGATGGGGACAGCGTTCACCTCCTTCCTGCCGTCCACCGCCGCGCGGCCGCGGTGAGCGCGGACACGCCGTCGTCGCCGATCGCGACGTTGAGGACGACCGAGGCGGCCATGACCAATCCCTCGACGAGCTGGACCCAGTAGCCGCCGATGCCCGTGGCCACCACCCCGGCCTCCAGGGAGCCGATGATGTACATGCCGAAGAGCGTGCCCACGAGCACGCCCTTCCCCCCCGCGATCGACGTCCCGCCGATGAACACCGCCGCCATCACCGGGAGGAGCATCCCCTGCCCCTGCGTCGGGTAGAAGACGTTGATCTCCAGCGTGAGGAGCAGCCCGGCGAGCGCTGCGAGCGCGCCGTGCAGCGTGAAGAGGCGGATCCTGCTCGCCTCCACGTCGATGCCCATCACCCGCGCCACCTCGGAGTTGTCGCCGATGAACATGATCGCCTGGCCGAAGCGGTGGCGGTTGAGGATGAACCAGAAGAGCACCACCAGCCCGAGGGACCAGAGCGCCTGGGCGGGGAAGACGCCAAACAGGCGACCCACGAAGATCGTGTGGACGGGCGTCCCCACGACCGCGGCGATGTCGATCTGCAGGCCGCCGGCGAGCAGGATCGTGACGCCGTACCAGAAGAACTGGGCCGCCAGCGTCGCCATGATCGAGGGGACGCCCAGCCGGGCGACGAGGAACCCGTTCCCCCAGCCGACGATCGCCCCGGCGGCGAGCGCGAGGAGGAACCCGGGCCACCCCGCCTCGAAGAACTCGAACGACCAGGTGAAGACGAACCCGGAGAGCGCGACCACGGCGGGGAAGCTGAGGTCGATCTCGCCCGCGGTGATGACGAACGTGAGGCCGATCGCCAGGACGAGCATCGGCGGCACGGTCTGGAAGAACGACATGTAGATGCGGTAGCCGGTGAAGACCGAGGGGGCGGAGATGATGAACGCGAGGTAGAGCACCGCGAGCACGGCCGCGACCGGCAGGCCCTCGAGGCGGCCCAGGACCCCGAGCAGCGGGACGTTCCTCCTCATCGCCGCGCTCCGTCCTTGAGGCCGTGCGAGTACTCGAGGAGGAACTCGTCCAGCTGCTTGAGCGAGGTCTTCCCCTTGTCGATGCCGGCCACGATCTCGCCCCGGTCGATCACCACGAAGCGGTCGGCCACCTCGTACACGTCCGCGATGTTGTGGCTGATGTAGATGCAGGCCTTCCCGCCGCGCTTGATGCCGTGGACGAACTCGATGACCTTCCGGACCTCCTTGAGCGAGAGCGCGACCGTCGGCTCGTCGAGGATGATGAGGTCCGCCTCGAAGTGCATCGCCCGGCCGATCGCCACGCCCTGCCGCTCCCCGCCGGAGAGCTTGCTGGCCTTCGAGTCCACGCCGATGCCGCGGCCCCGGAAGCCGATCGTGTTCACCATGATCTCCTGCGCGATCCGCTTCTGCTCGGCCACCCTGAGGAAGCCGAACGGGTAGGTCAACTCGCGGCCGATGAAGAAGTTCCGCCAGAGCGCCTGCTTCTCGCCCAGGGACCGATCCTGGTAGACGGTTTCGACGCCCAGTGAATGCGCCGTCTTCACCGTGTACGAGCCGGTGTCGATCTTGCGGTCGGCGATCCACAGCTCGCCGCGGGTCGGCGGGAAGACGCCGGTCAAGATCTTCACCAGGGTGGACTTGCCGGCGCCGTTGTCCCCGATGAGACCGACGATCTCGTTGCGACCCACCTCGAAGTCGACGTTCTTCAGGGCGCACACGGACCCGAAGTACTTCTCGATGCCGACCATGCGCAGCGCGGTGCGCGCGGGATTCGGGTCAGCCAAGCGTCGCTCTCCTGGAGGATCGACGTGAAGGCCGGGCGCTCGTCATGTGAACGCTCACCTGCGACGGAGGAGAATAGCGCGCCACCCGACGCCGGAACCCAACGTCAACGGTGCCCTCGGAAGGGCGTCGCCGCTCGCCCGACCCCGGCGTGTCCCACTGCCGGTGTCCGGTCCTTCCCCCCGGCGTCAGATCCTGCCGAACTCGGCCAGCAGGTCCTCGACCGTCTTGCCGCGCGCCACCCACTCGCGCGTCTTCTGCTCCCGCTCCGCCTGCTCGGCCGCCAGTGCCAGGACCTCCTCGGCCCGGGTCAGCGGGATCACGGTCACCCCGATCGTGTCCGCCACGACGAAGTCGCCGGGCCCGACCGCCACGCCCCCGCAGGAGATCGGGACGTTCACCGAGAGCTCCTCCTTCCGTCCCGAGAACATCGTGTGCGTCCCGCGCGGGGTGACGGCGCGCGTCCAGATCGGCCAGCCGAGATCCTCGAGCTCGTCCACGTCGCGACCCGCGCCGTCCACGATCATCCCGCGGATGCCGCGGTTCTTCGCGAGCCCTCCCATGAGCCCGCCGCACACCGACGTCTCGGTCTCGCCCCCGGCGTCCACCACGATGAGATCACCTGGCTGCCCCATCTCCAGCGCCTTGAGCGGATCGACGAGGTCGCCCCGGGAGAGCTGGACCGTGACGGCCTGGCCCACGGCCTTGGCCTTGAATGCCGGCTTGATGGCCGAGTCCATGACCCCGGTGCGGTACAGCACGTCCGCGAACACCGCCGACGCCGAGTAGCAGCGCGCGACCTCGTCGAAGCGGGCGAGGAGCTCCGGACGCCGCGCGAAGTCGTCGTAGACCTTCAGCATGATCAGCCTCCCGAGGCCAGCTCGAGCGACATGGCGCCCGAGGCGAGCCGGACGTTATTGACCGGGTTCTGGGGGCGCTCGCCCTGGAGCACGCGGCGGACCTCGGACGCGGCGGTCTCGCGGGCGAGCCGGATCGACTGCTCCGAGTAGTAGGCGGAGTGTGGGGTGACGATCACGTCCTCGAGCCCGAAGAGCGGGTTGCCGGCAGGGCTCCACGACGCGCGCTTCGCCGGCTCCTCCTCCGGATCGTCGAGCGCCGCGCCGGCCACCCGTCCGGTGACCAGCGCGTCGTGGAGCGCCCGGTTGTCCACGGTCGGCCCCCGCCCGGTGTTGATCAGGAAGACGCCCGGCTTCACGAGCCCGAACTCGCGCGCGCCCAGGAAGTGGCGCGTCTCGGGCGTCATCGGCACCTGCATCACGATGAAGTCGGACGCCGTCAGGAGCTCGTCCTTCTCGACCTTCCGGGCGCCGTGGGCGGCGACCACCTCGGCCGGGAGGTACGGATCGTAGGCGACGAGCTCGACCCCGAACGCGAGGGCCCGCGCCCCGATGGCGCGCCCGATCTTCCCGAACCCGACGATGCCCATGGTCCGGCCGCGCAGACGGTGAACCGGCGCGCCCGACTGCCAGCGCCAGACGCCCTCGTGGGTCGCGCGGTCGTAGCGGAAGAGCTTGCGGCACAGCGCGAGCCAGAGCGCGATGGCGTGATCCGCGACCTCCTCGGTGCAGTAGTCCCGGACGTTGGTGACGAGCACGCCCGCGGTGGTCGCGGCGTCGACGTCCACGATGTCCACCCCGATGCCGTAGCGGGCGATCACCTTGCACCGTCGCATGACCGCGATCGTGGCCGCTCCGACGCGGGCGTACTGGTTCATGATCGCGTCGCAGTCGGCCGCGTCGGCGAGCAGCTCCGCCTCGGACTTCGCCTGGAGGAGGACGACGCTCGCGCCGATGGGCTCCAGGATGGCCCGCTCGATCGCGGCGTCGTCCCCGTAATCGGAGTCGGTGATCACGACCTTGAAGCGGGGCATCGGACGCTCGGGTGCGCTCAGTCGTAGGCTCCGGCCGAATAGGTCAGCTCGTACGAGTGACTGTAGAGCTCGACGATGTTCCCGAAGGGATCCTCGCAGTACAGCATCCGGTACGGCTTCTGGCCCGGGTAGTAGTGCCGGACCTGCTTCATCCGGATCTTCCCGCCGTGCTCGACGATGAGCTGCGCGCGCCGCTCCAGATCCGGATCCTGGACGCAGAAGTGGAAGAGCTTCGGGCGCCAGTACTCGAAGGGCATTCGCTCCGGCGTGGTCTTCGGGAACTGGAACAGCTCCACCCCGATCCCGTCGGCGGTGGACATGTGCGCGATGCGGAAGGAGCCCCAGCCCTCGCCGAAGACGTCGTCGCACATCTGTCCGATGGGGCTGTCGTCGTGCGGGACCGTGGTCGGCTTCATGATGAGGTAGAGACCGAGCGCCTTCGAGTAGAACTCCACCGCCCGGTCCAGGTCGGGGACGGTGATGCCGATGTGCGAGAAGGAGACGGGAGGGGTCATGAGGTCGTGCTCCTGACTGGGCTCTCGCCCTTGGAGGTGGTGAAGAAGCTCAGCGCGCGACCGATCTCGACGCGCCACATGTCGATCCCCACCGCCAGGACGATGATCGCGCCGACGACGACGTTCTGCGCCGAGGTGGGGACGGCGTTCAGGTTGAGCCCGTTCTGGACGATGACGATGGTCAGCGCGCCGAGGACGGTGTTGACGATGTTGCCGCGCCCGCCGGAGAGGCTGGCCCCGCCGATCACCGCCGCCGCGATCGCGGACAGCTCCATGCCCACGCCGTAGTTGGGTGACCCGGAGTTGAGCCGCGCGGCCATCAGCACGGCGCCGATGCCGGCGGTGAGCCCGGCCACCACGAAGGCGAGCAGCTGGATCCGCTGCACGTGGATGCCGGAGAGCCGGGCGGCGGCGGCGCTCCCGCCCACCGCGTAGATGGCGCGGCCGGGGGCGGTGTTCCTGAGAAACCAGAACGCCGCAGCGTAGAGCACCACCACGTAGAAGAGCGGAAGCGGGATCTCGAGCAGCTTCCCGTAGAAGACCGCCTCGAGGTGGGGCGACAGCGAGAAGATGGGCGACCCGTTGTTGAACATGAAGGCGAGACCGCGGAAGGCCGACAGCGCGGCCAGGGTGGTGATGAACGAGGGGATGCGGAGATAGGCGGTGAGGATCCCGTTGACGAGCCCGAGCCCGACGCCGAGGAGGAGCACCACCGCCACCCCCACCCAGAGCGGCAGCCCACCGAGCTTCACGGTGCTCGCGAACACCATGGTGAGGAGCGCGATCATCGATCCCGGCGACAGGTCGATCCCGCCGGTGAAGATCACGAAGGACGAGCCGATCGCGACGATGGCGATGATCGAGACCTGCAACACGAGGTTCGAGAGGTTGCCGGACTCGAGGAAGCGGTCGGTGGTCAGCGCCACGGCCGCCGCCACCACGACCAGGGCGACGAGCGGACCGGCGAAGGGGAGCGCGAAGAACCGCCTCATGCGACGACCTCCGCGGACGCCGAGGTCCCGGTGGAGGCGCGAACCAGCGAGGCGACGTCGAGCTCGCGCGGCAGGTGCACGCCCGTCAGGCGCCCGTGGCTCATCACGCCGATGCGGTCGCTCATGGCCAGCAGCTCGTCGTGATCGGAGGAGATCAGGATCACGCCCTTGCCGGCGGCGGTGAGCCGGTTGACCAGCCGGTAAACGGCGATCTTCGCGCCGATGTCGATGCCCTGGGTCGGCTCGTCCAGCACGAACAGCTCGGCATCGGCGAAGAGCCAGCGCGCGACGACGATCTTCTGCTGGTTGCCTCCGGAGAGCGTTCCCACCAGCCGCGCCTCGGCCGTCGGGGTGATGTCCAGGTCACGCGCCAGGCGTCGGCCCACGTCGCGCTCCGTCCGGAGCCGGATGATCCCGCGAGGCCCGAGCCTGTCGAGGCTGGCGATCGAGATGTTGGGGAACCCCGTGAAGTTGAAGAAGAGGCCGTCCGTCTTCCGGTCCTCCGGGACGAGCGCCACCCCGGCGCGGATCGCCGCGGGCGGCCCGGCCGGGCGGTAGGGCGCGCCCCGGAGCGTCATGACGCCCGCCACCAGCCGGTCCACGCCGAAGAGGGCGCGCGCCACCTCCGTGCGACCGGAGCCGAGGACTCCGCCCAGCCCGAACACCTCGCCACGCCGTACGTCGAAGGTGACGTCGCGCACCCGGTGGGCGGTGGCGAGCCCCTCGGCCCGGAAGAGGACCTCGGCGGTCGCGTTGCGCTCCTTGGGGTACCGCTCGCCGACGTCGCCGACCATCGATTGCACGATGTACGAGAGGTCGATCCGCGACTGCGCCGCGGAGGAGGACACCCGCCCGTTCTTGAGGATGGTGATCACGTCCACGAGCCCGACCACCTCGTCGAGGCGGTGCGAGATGTACAGGATCGCCCGCCCCTGCTCGCGCAGGCGGCGGAGCAGCGCATGCAGCCGGGCGATCTCCTCGACGCCCAGCGCCGCGCTGGGCTCGTCGAGGACGATCACCGTCGCCTCGGCGGCGAGCGCCTTGGCGATCTCGACGAGCTGCTGGTTGGCCACCGAGAGCTCTCCGACCACCGCGTCGCACTCGATGGTGACGTTCATCCGCGCCAGGACCCGCCGCGCCTCCTCCCGCATCCGGGTCCAGTCCACCTGCCGGCCGCGCCGGAGGGGGAGCCGTCCGAGGAAGACGTTCTCCGCCACCGTCAGCGTGGGGACGAGCGAGAACTCCTGGAAGACGGTGGCGATCCCGGCCCGCCGCGCGGCCACCGGGTCGGGCAGCGTCACCGGCGTGCCGGCGCGGAGGATGCGGCCGCCGTCGGGCTGGTGGGCACCGCTCAGCGTCTTGATGAGGGTGGACTTGCCGCTGCCGTTCTCGCCGAGCAGGCCGTGGATCTGCCCGCCGAAGAGCTTCAGCGACACGCGATCGTTGGCGACCACCCCGCCGAAGCGCTTGGTGAGGTCCTCCAGCTCCCAGAGCGCGACCCGGTCCGCTTCCGGCATGAGCTCTCACCCGGCGCCCGGCGCCGTCAGTACTTCATCGAAGGCTTGGGATACAGCGTGTCCGGCGCCTTGAGCACCGGCAGCACGTTCGTCTTGTCCACGATGCTGGTGGGCGTCTCCACGAAGCCCCCCTTGAACTTCCGCTCGAGGGCGTCGCGCGTCACGCGCAGCGCGACCTGCCCCATGACGAAAGGTGTGGTGTTGACCGTGGCGGTGAGGTCGCCCTTGTGGATGGCCTCGAGGGCGGCGGTGTCTCCGTCGTTCCCGAGGAGCACGAGGTCGCGCCGGCCGAGCGACTTGGCCGCCTGCGCGACGCCCATGATCATGTAGTCGTTGGCGGCGAAGACGACCTTCACGTCGGGATGCGCCTGGAGCAGGTCCATGCCGGCCGTGTTCCCGCCCTCCACGTTCCAGCCGCCGGGCATCGAGGCGACGACCTCGACCCCCGGCTTGCCCTTGACCGCATCCAGGAAGCCGCCGCAGCGCTCGGTCGAGTGGTAGCCGGGCAGTCCCTCGATCACGCCGACCTTGGTGCCCTGCCCCTTCAGCTTCTCGAGCAGGTAGTCGCCGATCTTGTGGGTCCCCTTGCGCTGCGAGTACCCCACGACGCCGTGGACGGGCGTCGGGAAGTTGGCGATGTCCGAGTTCACGATCACCACGGCGATCCCGGCGTCCACCGCCCGCTTCACGAGGGGCGCAGCGGCGGCCTCGTCGTGCGTGGAGAGGATGATCGCGTTCACCCTGCGCGTGATGGCGTCCTGGATCATCCCCATCTGCCCGTTGATGTCGGCGCCGGACTGCGGGGCGAGCATGAACGTCTTGATCCCGCTCTTCTTCGCCTCCGCCTTGATGCCCTCACCGATCGCGATGTAGTAGTTGAACTCGGTCGCCGGCGGCATGTAGGCGATGGTCACGTTCCTGGCCGGCTTCAGCTTCGAGACATCCGCCTGCGCGCCCGTCTGGAGCGCCACCGGCGCGGGATACTCCGCCGCCGACGCCGCCCCCGCGAGAGCGAGGAGCGCGCCGCCCAGGAGCCATCTGGAAATCCGTGTCATCCGTTCCTCCTCGTGATCCGTCGTGCACTGCCGTCGAGAGGTGCCCTCAGCCTGCGAAAGGGGTGTCGGGGAGGCCGCGCACGCCCGGGCGGAAGGCGAAGAGCCCTCCCGAGGTCGGCTCGCGCCGGAGGTCCTCCTCGCTGGATCTGAGCCGCGAGCTCGTGACGAAGAGCACGTCGAGGTCCTTTCCGCCGAAGGCGCAGCAGGTCGGCTTCGCGACGGGGATCTCCACGATCCGGACCCGGCGGCCCTCGGGCGACCAGCGTTCGATCCGGGCACCCTCCCAGATCGCGACCCACAGGAAACCTTCCGCGTCCGTGCAGGCGCCGTCGGGCACCGCCGGCCCCTCGACGACGCCCAGCACGCGCCGGGCACCGACCGCGCCGGTCTCCGGGTCGTAGTCGATCGCCTCCAGCGTCCTCCGGGGTGAGTCGGCGAAGTACATCGTCCGGCCGTCGGGCGAGAAGCAGGTCCCGTTCGCGCAGCTGACGCCCCCGAAGAGCCGGGTCGCCGACAGATCGGCGTCGATCCGCCAGACCGAGGAGAGAGGGCGCTCGTTCACCTCGTCCATGCCGCCCGCCACGAAGCGCCCGGCGCGATCGGTCCGCCCGTCGTTGAGCCGGGTGTCGGGCAGCTCGGGCTCGAACGGCGCGACCTCTCGCCGGGCGCCGGTGGCGGGATCGTAGAGAGCAAACCCTTCTGCAAAGGCGACGAGCAGCCCACCGCGCGCCCGCGGGGCGAAGCAGCAGACGCGCGCCGGCACGTCGAACGAGGCGGCGCGATCCATCGCCGGATCCCAGGCCCAGAGCTTCTGCCCGTGGATGTCCGTCCACCACACGCGGCGGGAGCGCTCGTCCCAGAGCACGCCCTCGCCGTGGGTGTTGCGGCAATCGAGGACCAGCTCGGCCGCCTCCATCCACTCCTCCGGCGCTGCGGGAGACCATTGCAGCGGCACGTTGCCACGCCAAATATGAAGTCTGGTATTCCAGATTCAACTGCCGGTCATCACAGGTCTCCTGCATCTCGGTACGACGGCGACCGAGGGACGGCGGAATGGCGGCGAGAGACGGAACCTCGACACCGGCGGGCGTCTCCCGGCACGCCATGCGGCCGATCGAGCGGCCGCGCTCCCTCACCCAGACCGCGCTCGTCCGGATCCGCGAGGCCATCGTCGCCGGCGACCTGGAGCTCGGGCAGCCGCTCTCCGAGCGTGCGCTCTCCGAGACGCTCCACATCTCGAAGACCCCCGTGCGAGAGGCCCTGGCGCGGCTCCGCCTCGAGGGGCTGGTGCGGGTCTACCCGCAGCGCGGCGCGTGCGTGTTCTCCCTCTCTGCCTCCGAGGTCGTCGAGATCTGCGAGGTGCGCCTGGCGCTGGAGTCGGCGGCGCTGCGGTACGCGATCGAGCGGGGCGGCCCGGCGTTCCGGGCGGATCTGGCCTCCATCGTGGAGGCGATGCGGGGCTCGATCGCCGCAGGCGACCGGAAGACCTATCTCCGGCAGGACACGGCCTTCCACTCCTGCTTCTGCGACCACTCGGGGAACGCCCTCATGGCGCAGACCTATGCGCTGCACGCGGGGAAGATCGCGGCGCTCCGTACGCACCTCTCGCACAAGCCGCACCACACCGAGCTCTCGTTCTCCGAGCACGTCGCCATGCTCGAGGCGATCGAGCGGGACGACGTGGCGGCCGCCCTCTCGATCCTCGACGTCCATATTGCGCGCACGCGAACCACCTATGCCTCGACCATCGAGGACATCGCCGTCGCCGACAGAGGCTCGGCCGCTCCCGGCCGGGCGGTACACGAGAAGTGAGACGGAAGGAGAGGAGGCGTCATCGGGTCATGAAGAGCACGTTCGTTCGCTGGACCATGGCGTGGGCCGCGCTGCTGAACGCGTCCCTGGCGGTGTCGGGCAGGGCCTCGGCCGCGGGGCTGCAGGGAAGCCCGGGCGAGGAGTACATCGCGGTCGCCTGCATGGGGAACCTCGAGTACTTCCGGGCGCACAAGTACGCCTGGAAGTGGATCGGCGACAAGCTGGGCGTGAAGACGAGCTACATCGGCCCGGCCGAGTACGACGTCCCGGGCCAGATCGCCGCCTTCGATCAGGCCATCGCGCGCAAGCCCAAGGGCATCGCGGTGTTCGGCGTGGAGCCGAGCCTCAAGCCCCAGATCGACAAGGCGGTGGCGGCGGGCATCCCGGTCGTCACCTTCAGCGGCGACGTCCCCGACTCGAAGCGATCCACGTTCGTGGGAACGAACCAGCACCAGCTCGGCTTCTTCGCGGGCAAGAAGCTGGCGGAGGTCCTCGGCGGGAAGGGCGACGTCGCCATCCTCAGCATCCCCGGGGTGTCGATGTTCGACATCCGCGAGCAGGGGTACAAGGACGCCTTCAAGGCCAGCCCGGGGATCAAGGTGGTGCAGACGGGCGACACCAAGGCCGACACCGTCACCGCCATCAACACCGCCAAGGCGATCATGCAGCGGTTCCCGAACCTCACCGCCTTCGCGTGCACGGACTCGACAGGCGGGATCGCGGCCGCGACGGCCGTCGCCGAGGCGGGGAAGACGGGGAAGATCAAGATCGTCTCGATGGACCGGAACACCGACGTCCTGGAGCGCGTCAAGGGCGGGGTGATCACCGGCACGGTCGCCCAGGACGACGCGGCGGAGATGGTCTGGGCGATGATGGTGCTCTTCAGCCGGCACCACTTCGAGCCGCAGCTCACCACCGACAACCGCAAGGCGAACGTGTCGGCGGAGCCCGACAACATCTTCACGTCCGTGAGCTGGGTGGACAGGTCCAACGTCCAGTACTTCCTGGACGCGAACAAGCTCTACGCACGGTGACCGCCGGCCTTGTCAGGCTCGAGAATGTCCGGAAGGCGTTCCCCGGCGTCGTCGCCGTGAAGGACGTCAGCCTCGAGATCGGCGCGGGCGAGGTCCTGGCGCTGGTGGGAGAGAACGGCGCGGGGAAGAGCACGCTCGCCCAGATCGTGGGGGGCGTGCTCCGGCCGGACTCCGGGCGGATGCTCCTCCAGGAGCGCGAGGTCTCGTTCGGCGCTCCGCTCGACGCCATCAGGGCCGGCATCGCGACCGTCTTCCAGGAGCTCTCGATGGTGGGCAGCCTGTCCGTCGCCGAGAACGTCTTCGTCAACCGGCAGCCGGTCGGAGCCCTGAACCGGATCCGCTGGGGCGACCTGCACGCCCGGACGGCCGCCCTCCTCGCCCGGTTCCAGATGGACCTCGATCCCCGGACCCCGGTGAAGCGGCTCTCCAAGGGCCAGCAGCAGATCCTCGAGATCCTGAAGGCGCTCTCGACCGATCCCGATCTCCTCCTGCTCGACGAGCCGACCTCGTCGCTCACCGAGACCGAGACCGCGTACCTGTTCGACAACATCCGCCGGCTCCGATCGCACGGGATGTCCGTCCTGTACATCACCCACAAGCTCTCCGAGGTGTTCGAGCTGGCGGACCGGGTGGCGGTCCTGCGCGACGGCGCGTTCGTGGGCGCGGCGCCCACCGCGCGGACCACCGAGGGGCAGCTCATCTCGATGATGGTGGGAAGGGAGATCACCGACGTGTTCGGCCCGCCGCCGGTCCGCCGTGGCCGAGGCCCGGCGCCGCCGCACCTCGAGGTCGTCGGGTTGTCCCGCGCCGGCCGGTTCTCGAACGTCTCCTTCGCGGTCCGGCGTGGGGAGGTCATCGGCCTCGCGGGCCTGGTGGGTTCGGGGCGGACCGAGGTGGCGCGCGCGATCGTGGGCGTGGACCCCCGCGACGCGGGCGAGGTGCTCCTCGACGGCCAGCCCGTGCGGATCGGCGGACCTCGCGATGCGATCCGCGCCGGCCTGGTCTACGTCACCGAGGACCGCAAGGACCTCGGCCTGTTCCTGGGGATGCCGCTCCGGGACAACCTCGTCGCCCCTTCGCTGGACGGCTTCACCTCGCGAACCGGCCTGCTCCAGAACGGCCGCATCGACGCCTTCGCTGCCGGCGCGGTGCGGGAGTTCGTCATCGCCACGCCGTCCGTGCGGAAGAAGGTCGGCCTGCTCTCGGGAGGCAACCAGCAGAAGACCCTGATCGCCGCGTGGATGGGCACCGCGCCGAAGGTGGTCCTCTTCGACGAGCCCACGCGCGGCGTCGACGTGGGGGCCCGGCAGGACATCTATCGAAAGATCCGGGAGCTCTCGGCGCGGGGCATCACCTCGGTCCTGATCTCGTCCGAGCTTCCGGAGCTCATCGGCATGTGCGACCGGATCCTGGTGATGCACCGCGGGACGATCCGGGGAGAGGTGCAGCGCAGCGACTTCTCCGAGGAGCTGATCCTGTCGTACGCCACCGGGCTTCGGCCCGCGGACACGGGCGGCGCGAATGGAATCGCGTGAGACGCCCGCGGAGTCGCGCCCGGCGGCGGCGCCACCGGCCCCGCACCGGCTCCGGGGGGCGCTGCGCTCCGCCCTCGCCTTCCGCGAGTCCATCCTCATCCTGGTCATCCTCGTCTCGGGGACGGTGATGAGCTTCGTCTCCCCCGTCTTCCTCGATCGCCTGAACATCGAGGCCATCCTGCTCGGGCTCACCGTCGAGGGGACGGTGGCCGTGGGGATGGCGATGCTGTTCATCGCCGGCGGGCTCGACCTCTCCGTGGGGTCGACGCTGGCGTTCACCGGGGTGGTGGCGGCCCTGGCGCTCGAGGCCGGCGTCCCGGTGCCCGTCTCGATCCTCCTGGCATTGCTGGCGGCGCTCGGAGTGGGGCTCGTGAACGGCCTGCTCATCGCCAAGCTGAAGCTCAATCCCTTCATCATCACCCTGGGGTCGATGATCACCGTCCGCGGGCTGCTCCTCGTCCTGACCGGCGGCCAGGCGGTGCTGAACCTCCCCGAGTCGTTCACGATCATCGGCCAGGGGCGATCGCTGGGCGTCCAGGTCCCGATCCTGGTGATGCTCGTGCTCGTCGTCGCCTTCGACCTCCTGCAGCGCAACACCCGCTTCTTCCGCCAGAACTACTACGTGGGCGGGAACGAGCGGGCCGCCCGGCTCTCCGGCGTGAACGTGGACCGGGTGAAGATCTTCAACTACTGCCTGATCGCCGTGCTGGCCGGGATCTCGGGGCTCATGATCACCGCCCGCTTCGGCTCGGCCTCGCTCACCGTCGGCGGCGGCCTGGAGCTGCGCGTGATCACCGCCACCATCATCGGCGGAGCGAGCCTGAACGGCGGCGAGGGCACGGTGCTCGGCGCCTTCCTGGGGACCCTGTTCCTCGGCGTGCTCGCCAACGTCCTGAACCTCGTCGGCGTGGACGTCTACTGGCAGAGCCTGGTGACGGGGCTGATGCTCATCCTCGCGGTGGTCTTCGATGCCGCCAATGAACGGCGCAAGGAGCTCCAGAAGTGACCAGCGTGCCAGGAAGAACGTAATCCCCTCTCAGTTCCACGGAGTGACCATGAGCGAACCCACTTACGTCCAGGAGTACGAAGCCATCGTCGAGGTGCTGAACAAGTACGCCGAGGGCAACGCGAAGGCGAGCGGCGCGGCCATGAAGCCGGCATTCCACGAGAAGGCCACGATCTTCGGGCTCGACGGCACGAAGGTGTTCGGACCCGAGATCGAGAAGCTGTACGACGTCATCGACTCGCTCGAGCCTTCCCCTCGCATGCGCGCCAGCTACAGCCGCATCGAGATCGCCGGCACCGCCGCGAGCGCCCGGGTGGACAGCGACGACATCGCCGGCTCCCGCTACACCGACTTCCTCAACCTGCTCAAGATCGACGGCAGGTGGACCATCGTGAACAAGGTCTACTACCGACATCCCGGCGCGTGATCGGGCCCGCCGGCGCGATCGCCCGCGGGCTCCGCCGGGCGCAGCGCGCGCTGCTCCAGCCGGAACGACCCCACCAGCGCGGCGAGCTCCTCCGCCTGCGACGAGAGCTCGCCCGCGGCAGCCGACGACTGCTCCGCGCTGGCCGCGTTCTGCTGCGTGACCTGGTCCATCTCCGTCACCGAGCGGCTCACGTGGTCGACGCCCCTGGCCTGCTCCTGCGCGGTGGCCGCGATCTCGAGGACGATGTCGGTGACCTTCGACACGCTGCCCACGATCTGGCCCAGCCCCTGGGCCACGTGGCCCGCCGCCGCCTGCCCCTCGGCGGCCTGCGCCACGGACTGGCGGATGAGGTCCTCGGTCTTGACGGCCGCCTCCTTGGCGCGGAGCGCCAGGGAACGAACCTCCTCGGCCACCACCGCGAAGCCGCGCCCCGCCTCGCCCGCGCGGGCGGCCTCCACCGCCGCGTTGAGCGCGAGCAGGTTCGTCTGGAACGCGATGTCCGAGACGTCCCTGATGATCTGGCTGGTCCCCTCGGCGGATTGCCTGATCTTCTGCATCGTCCCCTGGAGCTTGTCGACGGCGATTGCCCCGTCCGCGGCGGCGGTCCGCGCCGAGGTGGCCAGGTCGCTCGCCTGCCGTGCGTTCGCGGAGGCGCGCTCGCTCATCTCCGCCACGTCCTTCAGGGACGAGCTGGTCTCCTGGAACGAGGCGGCCTGCTCCGATGCGCCGGAGGCGACCGCCTGCGAGGACGTGGCGATCTGGGCGGCGGCGCCGGAGACCTGCTCGACGGCCGAGGCGACCTGGGTGAGGGCCTGCTGGAGCGCGTCGGCCATGGAGTTGACCGATTGCTTCAGCCGGACGTGATCGCCCTGGTACTCGCCCTGCATCCGGGCCGCCAGCTCGCGCTGGGCGAGGTGCTCGAGCACGCGGGCCGCCTCGCTGAAGGGCGCCATGAGCGTGTCGAGGGTCCGGTTCACGCCCTCCAGGATGCGGGCGAAGTCCCCCTGGTGGTTCCGGACGTCCGCGCGCCGGGAGAGATCGCCGGTCATCGCCGCCTCGGCCAGCCCCGACGTATCGCGCGTCAGCGCGTTCACCGCGTCGATGCACCGGTTCAGGTTGTCCCGGAGCGTGCCGAAGTCGCCGCCCCATGTCGTCGAGATCCGCTCCGGGATCTCGCCGCGGCCGATCTGCTCGACGGCTCGGGCAGCGGCCTGGAGCGGTCCCACCACGGCCTCGATCATCTGGTTCAACCCCTCCATGATCCCTCGCCACTCCCCGTAGAACGGGGCCGCGTTGGCGCGCGTGGACAGCGTCCCCGCCGTCGCGGCGGCGATCAGCAGTGCGATCTCGTCGGTGATGGAGCGCAGGTTGCGTCTGAGGAGATCCAGGCTGTCGTTCACGAACGCCTGCTTCCCGGGGAGCTGGCGCAGCACCGGCTCGAAGTCGCCTTCCGAGTACGCGCCGACCACCCCCAGCACGCCCTTCAGGTTGTCGACGTGCATGCGCACGGCGCGGTTCACGCCGCCGGCCATCGTGCGGTACGCGCCCTCGAACCCCTTCTCCCCCATGAACGCGTCGAGGTCGCCCTTCTCCTGCTCGTCCGTCATCCGCGCCATCTCGGAGACGAGCCCCGTCAACGAGCGGATGCACTCGTTGAACGCCTCCCGGATGTCGGCGAACCTGCCGCGATACGGGGCGGTGATGGGTTGCGGGATGTCGCCCTTCGAGATCCGGGTCAGGTGATCCACGAGCAGGGTGATGGGGCCGTGAAACGCATCCATCGTCGCGTTCATGCCCAGCACCACCGGACGGAACTCGTCGTCGAGGCCATCGACGCTGCCCCGGGCGTCGAGGCGTCCGTCGTGGACCGCCTCCTCCAGCGCGCGCGCCTGGGCCCGCAGCCCTTGCAGGCTGCGGTTGACGCTGCGGACCAGGAGCCCGCCGGCGGCGATCAGGACCGCAGCCGCGATGAAGAGCGTCGAGAGGACGCCCCACCGCGCCACCCTGCGGCTGGCGTGCGCCTGGTCGGCGAGCGCGCCCGCCGCGGCGCGGGTGGCGGCGGTCTCCGCGTCGATGCTCTCCAGGAGCTTCTGCCCATCCTTGCGCACCGCCTCGAAGTGCGCCGTGACCTCCGACTGGGCGCCGGCGACCTGCGCGAAGTTGTTGCCGGCGGCGGTGCGCCGCCGGGCCGCCGCCACCAACCCCTCGAAGTCCTTGCGCCAGACCTCGATCGCCTCCGTCAGCTGGGCGCGGGTCTCGCCCCGATCGCGGGCGATCCGCTCGAGCTCGGCGATGGAGTCCGCCGCGATCTGGAGC
>JAEZXM010000349.1 GCA_023419875.1 Pseudomonadota bacterium
GAGCGGCACGACCGCAGCGAGCGGCCGGAGCGTGGTCCGCGCGAGCACCGCGGCTTCGGCGGGCCCGGGGACAAGAAGCGCGGGTACACCGGCCCGCGGCTCCCCGGCGATACCGGACCCCACCGCACCTCCGAGCGCAAGGCGTTGACGCACAACCCGTTCGCGGCGCTCGCGCAGAAGCTCGAGGACGCCGGGAAGGACGAGGAGAAGCAGGCCGAGCCGGCCCCGGAGGCTGCCGCGGACGCAGCCGCCGCCGAGACCTCCCACGTCCCCGAGGCCCCGCCGGCCGAGACGGCAACCACCGAAGCGACGCCCGCCGAGGCGGCAGCTCCCGAGGCAGCGTCTTCCGACGCCTCCGGCGTCGCCCCGGAGTCGAAGCCGGCGGAGTGAGCTATCATCCGCAGCGCCGCCCGATCCCTACCGGGGGGCGCTGCGCATGACCCCGTTCTCCCGCACCGCCGCCGTCTTCGACGTGGACGACTCGCTGCTCGACGGCAACTCGGGCACGATCTTCACCTGGTATCTCTACAGCGAGAAGGTGATGCGGCCGGAACAGCGGTCGCGGATCCCGCGGCTCATCTACGAGTACGCGCGCGACCGGCTCACCGAGCAGGACATGGTCGAGGCCGGCTCGGTCTGCCAGCAGGGGCTGTACGCCGATCTGGTCAAGGCGCATGCGCACCTCTGCTTCGAGCGCCACCTCCGCAAGCGGATCACGAGCGGAGCGATGCGGCAGCTCCGGCGCCACCTGCTCTCCGGCCACTTCGTGGTGATCGCCTCGGGATCGTCGCAATACGTCGTGGACGAGATCGGCCGCCACCTCCGCGTCCACGCCGCGCTCGGCACGCGCGTCCGGATCGTGGACGGGAAGCTCACCGGCGAGATCGTGCCCCCCGTCGTCTTCCGGGAGGGGAAGCGGACCGCGGTCGAGAAGGTGCTTCAGGAGTACGACCTCGACCCATGCCTCTCGTACCTGTACTCCGACTCGGCCGCGGACACGCCGCTCTTCGAGGCGGTGGGGAACCCCGTGGTGGTGAACCCGAAGCCTGCCTTCCGGGAGGTCGCGGAGCGCCGCGGCTGGGAGATCGCCACCTGGAAGGAACGGAACCGCCCCGGGGAGCCGGACGAGGCGGACGAGTGGGGAAGCTGGGAGGGGTGAGGGAGGAAGGCCTCGGGCCTCAGGCCTCGGACCTCAGGGCGAAGATCCGGCGCGTGTTCTCGCTCGTGACCCTCGCCACCTCGTCGAACGTCGTCCCCCACAGCTCGGCGATCTTCTTCGCGGTCTCGATCACGTGCGCGGGCTCGTTCCGCTTCCCGCGGTGCGGGATGGGCGCGAGGTACGGACTATCGGTCTCGACGAGGAGGCGGTCGCGCGGGACGATCCGGACGGCCTCGCGGATGGGCTCCGCGGTCCGGAACGTCACGACGCCCGCCACGGAGATGGAGAGGCCGAGATCCAGGTAGGCGCGGGCCGCGGCCGCGTCGCCGGTGAAGCAGTGGATGACCCCGCCGCGCGCCGGCACCCCCTCCTCGCGCAGCACCCGGGCGCAGTCGGCGTCGGCCTCGCGTACGTGGACCACGAGCGGCTTGCCGGCGCCGGCCGCCATCCGGATCGACCGCCGGAAGCTCGCGACCTGCACCTCCCGGGGGGAATGGTCGTAGTGGTAGTCGAGGCCGGTCTCGCCGACGGCGACGATCGCGGGGTCGCGGACGAGCCGCTCGCACGCGGCCCAGTCCTCCTCCGGGACCCGGGCGCAATCGTGCGGGTGGATGCCGACCGTCGCAGAGAAGAACGCCGGGTCTTGCGCCGCGAGCGCCCGCGCGTTTCCGAAATCGCCCCGCTTCCGCCAAAGACCGACCAGGACGACGTGCGCGAGCGCGGCGCGGGCGCGGGCGACGACCGCATCCAGGTCGCCCGCGAAGTCCTCGCCGTCGAGGTGGGCGTGGGAATCGATCGGGCGGGCCAGGCTCACTTCACCCTCGTCCCCGCGGCGATCCCCTCCCCCACCGTGACGAGCTGGAGAGCCGGCGCCTCGCCCGCGGCGAGCAGCATTCCGTGCGAGGTGATCCCGCGGAGGGGACGCGGGGCGAGGTTCGCGACCACCACGATCCGCTTCCCGACGAGCACCGCGGGATCGGGGTACGCGAGCGCGATCCCGGCGACGATGGTCCGCGGCTCCGGATCTCCCGCGTCCACCGTGAGGTGCAGGAGCTTGTCCGCGCCCTTCACCTTCTCCGCCGTCCGGACCACCGCCACCCGGAGCTCCACCTTCGCGAACTCGTCGTAGCCGATGACGCCGGGCACGGCCGGCGCCCCGGCGGCGGCGGGCTTCGCGGCCGGAGCGGCCGGTCCGGCCTGGGCCGCCTCGGGCGGGACCACGATCAGCTTCGCCGTTTGCTTGGCGTCGAGCCGGGCGATCTGGGGCGGTTTCCCCGCGGCGGAGACCGGGGGTCCGTCGAACGGATCGAACCCCTTCTCCCACGCCGCCGGCCGGGCCTGGCCGAACGCGGCGGCGAGCCCGTCCGCGAAGCGCGGCAAGACCGGCCAGAGGAGGGTCGCGATGCCCCGGAGCGCCTTCCCCACCGTGAAGAGCAGCGCGCGGCTCGACGGGCTCGAGGGATCCTCCCAGGGCTTCGCCTCCTGCAGCCGCTTGTTGCAGCGATCCGCCACCTGGTTCGCGAGCCGCACCACCTCGCGCAGCTCGAGCGCGAGGTACGCCTCCCGCGCCCCGGCGAGCGCGCCCCTGGTGGCCTCCACGATCGCGGCCTCGGGGGTCTCCCGGAGCGGCGCCCCGACCTTCGCCACCAGCGCCGCCACCCGCGAGGCGAGGTTCGCTACGTTGTTCGCGAGGTCGGCGTTGATCCGGTTCTTGAACTCCTCGAGCGAGAGGTCGAGGTCCGCCACGCCCGGGCCGAGGTTCGCGGCGTAGAAGTACCGCAGGAGCTCGGGATCGAGCCCGGAATCGAGGTAGGTCGCGGCGGTGATGAACGTTCCGCGGGACTTGGACATCTTCTCGCCGTTCACGGTCAGGTGGCCGTGCACCGGCATGCGGTCCGGGCGCTTGAGGCCCGCCGCCCAGAGCATGGCCGGCCAGAAGACGGCGTGGAACCGGAGGATGTCCTTCCCGATGAAGTGCTCGAGCCGCGAGGGCGCGTTCTCGGCCAGGTACAAGGCCTCGAAGTCCTTCGGCGCGAGGCGGCGGTTCACCGGAGCCTGGGGCGCCTCGACGGCGAAGTAGTGCTCGGCGCTGGACAGGTAGCCGATCGGCGCGTCCACCCAGACGTAGAGGAACTTGCCCGGGAACTCCGGATCGTTGACCGGGAATCCGAAGTACGGCTCGTCGCGGGTGATGCACCAGTCCTGGAGGTCCGCCAGCCACCCCTTCACCTGCTCGCGCACGGCCGGCTCGAGGTGTCCCTCCGCCGCCACCCAACCGTCGATGACCTTCTTCACCTCGGGCTTGCGGAGGTTGACGTACGCGTGATCGCTCTTCCGCACCACCGGCGGGTTCCGGCAGATGGCGCAGTACGGCTCCTTGAGCTCGCGGGGATCGTAGGTCGTCCCGCAGCTCTCGCAGACGTCGCCGTACTGGTCCTTCGTCCCGCAGGACGGGCAGGTGCCCTTCACGAAGCGGTCGGGGAGGAAGCGCCGGTCGGTCTCGCAGTAGAGCTGCTCGACCGACTTCTTGTAGATGAGCCCCTTGGCCTTGAGCGCGTCGTAGATGCGGTAGGCCCAGCGCCGGTTCTCGTCGGAGTCGGTGGTGTAGTAGGTCGCGAACTCCACCCCGAACTTCTTGAAGTCCTCGTGCTGCTCCTTCCGCCAGCGCTCCACGAAGGCCTTCGGCGTCACCCCCGCCTTGGCAGCGTTCACCTCGATGGGCGTGCCGTGGGAGTCGGCGGCGCAGACATAGGTGACGTCGTCGCCGGTCGATCTGCGATACCGGACGTAGATGTCCGTCTGGATGTACTCGACCAGGTGGCCGAGGTGGATCGGGCCGTTGGCGTAGGGCAAGGCGCTGGTGACGAGGAGTCGCTGGCTCACGAGGTGCTCCGTTTCTGGTTCGTCGGTGCGAGGAGGCCGAGGAGGAACCGCTCCAGGAGGACCCGGCCGTCCTGCCCGCTCTTCATGGCGAGGTCGGCCTCGGCAAGGCCGGCGAGCGCGCCGAGCAGCTCGCCGCGCTCGAAGCGCAGGGACGCCTCGTACTTCTTCCAGAAGCCGAACGGCTTCTTCCCCTCGAGCTCGGCCGCGGGGATGGCGGGAAGGACGAGGTCCTGCCACTCGTCGTACGTCCGGATGCGTTGCGCGCCCGCGGCCTTGCGGCCCCGCTCGCGCTCGGCCACGAGCCGGCGCACGGTGGCGGCGAGCGAGCCCAGGATCATGAACTCGTTGGCGCCGTCCTCGAACGAGCGATCCAGGACCGCGAGCGCCTGGGGGAGGTCCCGCGCCTCCACGGCGTTGCCGAGGGCGAAGAACGGATCCTGGGCGACGCGCACCACCACCGCCTGCACGTCCGCCGCTCCGATCACCGCGCGGTCTCCGACGTAGGCGGCGAGCTTCTGGACCTCCGAGGCGAGCGCCCGTGCGTCGTCGCCCACGCGCTCCGCGAGCGCAGCCTCGCCGGCATGGTCGAAGCGCTTCCCGGTCCCGGCGAGGAGCGCCCCGAGCAGCGGGCCGAGCACCGGCCGCTGCGCGTCCCAGGTCCCCTCGGTCGCGATCGCGGTCGTCACCCGCCGCCCCGCGCCCGCGAGCTTCTTCACGAGCGGCAGCCGCCCGTCCACCTTGCCCGCGGCGACGACCAGCACGTGGCGGGGCGGGAAACCGCGAGCGAGCGCAGCGTCCAGGGCCCCGGCGTCGTCGCCCTTCGCGACCTTGAGCTCCTTCTCCGCCGCGAAGCGGGCCGCCGCGTCCACGAAGTCGTCGGCCGCGGCCGAGCGCGCGAACCCCAGCTCCGTCGCGAGCGCCTCCTTGACCTCCGGCGCCGCCCGGCCGTCCCGCCCCGGCGCGAGCGCCATCGCGGAGACCCCCGCCATGGCGGCGAGGGCGAGCAGCCCCCGCGCCCCCACCCCCTGCCGCCCCTCGGCAAAACCCCC
>JAEZXM010000366.1 GCA_023419875.1 Pseudomonadota bacterium
GATCAGGACTCTGGGACGGGATCAGGACGCACCGCGCGGGGCGCTCGCCGGCCCGCCCCGCCCATCGCCTGCCCAAATCTTGTGCAGCTGCCTAAATTACGGTCAAGACTGACGAAAGTGCGTCTCAGGGTCGCGCTGCCAGCGGTCGGAACGTGAGGCAGAATCAGGCACAAGCAGGCATTCGCGCGCCTCCGATTCGAGTTGCGAACGGCTCCCCGTGCCGACAAACGGCAATGACCGCCCTCCCGGAGTCATGCCGAGGCGGCACCCGGGCCGGCGTGACCTCGACGGTCGAACGGGGCGCTCGGGAGCATGGAGAGCCATCCGAAGGACGACGGACACGATGCGCGAGAACGAGACCGGAACCCCTCCACGGCAGGGCCTCTACGACCCCGGCTACGAGCACGACGCCTGCGGCTTCGGCTTCGTCGTGGACGTGAAGGGTCGCCCCTCGCACGACATCGTCGAGAAGGCGCTCACCGTCCTCCTGAACCTCGAGCACCGCGGCGCGGTGGGCGCGGAGAAGAACACCGGCGACGGCGCCGGCATCCTCCTCCAGACGCCGCACGCCTTCTTCGAGGCGGAGGCCGACCGGCTGGGCATCGCGCTCCCTCGGCCCGGTGCGTACGCGGTCGGAATGGTGTTCCTGCCGCCCGACGAGGCCGGCCGGGCCGCCTGCATCGAGGCGTTCGAGCGGGTGACGCGCGACGAGGGCCAGACCGTCCTCGGCTGGCGCGACGTCCCCACGGACAATTCGACGCTCGGCCCGTCCGCGCGAAACAGCCAGCCGGTCATCCGCCAGATCCTGATCGGCCGCGGAGACAAGTGCCAGGACCCGATGAGCTTCGAGCGGAAGCTCTACGTGATCCGGCGGATGGTGGAGAAGAAGATCTCCCGCTCCGCGATCCCGGGGCGGAGCAACTTCTACGTTCCGAGCCTCTCCTACAAGACCCTCGTCTACAAGGGGATGCTGAACGCGGGCCAGCTCCGCGACTTCTACCTGGACCTCTCCCGCCCCGAGATGGCGTCGGCGATCGGCATGGTCCACTCGCGGTTCTCGACCAACACCTTCCCGTCCTGGGCCCGCGCCCACCCGTACCGCTACATCTCGCACAACGGCGAGATCAACACGCTGCGCGGCAACGTGAACTGGATGCACGCGCGGCAGTCGAAGATGTGGTCGTCGTTCTTCGGCGGGGACCTCGAGAAGATCCTCACGGTGATCGACACCGAGGGCTCCGACTCGGCGATGTTCGACAACGTGCTCGAGCTGCTCACGCTCTCCGGACGCGAGCTGCCCCACGCGATGATGATGATGGTCCCGGAGCCCTGGAACGCGGACGCGTCGATGAGCCCGACCAAGCGGGCCTTCTACGAGTTCCACTCCTGCCTCATGGAGCCGTGGGACGGCCCGGCGTCCATCGCCTTCACCGACGGCATCCGGGTGGGCGCCCAGCTCGACCGCAACGGCCTGCGCCCCTCGCGCTACTACGTCACCTCGGACGGGCTCGTGGTGATGGCCTCCGAGGTCGGCGTCCTCGACCTCCCGCCGGAGAAGATCGTCCAGAAGGGCCGGCTCCAGCCCGGCCGCATGTTCCTCGTGGACACCTCCCTCGGCTGCATCGTGGGCGACGACGAGCTCAAGGAGCGGATCGCCCGGCAGCACCCGTACCGCGAGTGGCTGGACCGCTACATGGTCCAGCTCGACGAGCTCCCCAAGCCGGCGAACGTCCACGAGCCGGACCACGAGACCGTGCTCCGCCGGCAGGAGGTCTTCGGGTACACCGCCGAGGACGTGAAGATGCTCGTCACCCCCCTCGCGACCGACGGGGTCGAGCCCACCGGGTCGATGGGGAACGACGCGCCGCTCGCGGTCCTCTCCGAGCGCCCGCAGCCGCTCTTCAACTACTTCAAGCAGCTCTTCGCCCAGGTCACGAACCCGCCGGTGGACTCGATCCGCGAGGAGCTCATCATGTCGGGCGAGACCTCGGTCGGCCCCGAGGGCAACCTCCTCGAGCCGCTGCCCGAGTGCGCCCGCCAGCTCTCGCTCCCCTCGCCCGTGCTGCGCAACGTGGACCTCGAGAAGATCCGGGCCCTCGACGGCGGCGTGGCCTCGAAGGGGCTCCAGGCCGTCACCTTGCCGATGCTGTTCCACGCGGCGGGCGGCGGCGCCGCCCTCCGCAAGGCCCTCGAGGACCTGCGCTGGAAGGCGTCGGAGTGCATCGCCGAGGGGAACAACATCATCATCCTCTCCGACCGCGGGCACGACGCGGAGAACGCGCCCATCCCCTCGCTGCTCGCGGTCGCGGCGGTCCAGCACCACCTCATCCGCGAGGGCACCCGCACCCGCGTCGGCCTGGTGCTCGAGTCGGGCGAGCCGCGCGAGGTGCACCACTTCGCGCTCCTCATCGGCTACGGCGCCTCGGCGGTGAACCCGTACCTCGCCTTCGAGACGATCCACGACCTCGTGAAGGAGGGCCTCGTGCCCGGCCCGGCGGAGGCGGCCGAGAAGAAGTACGTGAAGGGCGTCTCGAAGGGCGTCGTGAAGGTGATCTCCAAGATGGGGATCTCCACCATCCAGAGCTACCACGGCGCCCAGGTGTTCGAGGCCATCGGGCTCAATCAGGACTTCGTGGACGAGTACTTCACCTGGACCGCCACCCGCGTCGGCGGCGTGGGCATCGACGTCGTCGCCCGCGAGGCGCGCCTGCGGAACGAGCGTGGCTACCCACCCAACCGGCCCATCTTCCACACCAGCCTCCCCGCCGGCGGCCACTACAAGTACCGCTCCGGCGGCGAGCACCACCTCTTCAACCCGGAGACGATCCACAAGCTCCAGTACGCCTGCCGCGCGAACGACTACGCGCTCTTCCAGGAGTACACCGCCCTGGTGGACAACCAGGCGCAGCACCTCAACACGCTCCGCGGCCTCATGGACCTGCTCCCCTCCGCCAAGCCGGTGCCGATCGAGGAGGTCGAGCCGGTCGAGCGGATCATGCGGCGGTTCAAGACCGGCGCGATGAGCTACGGCTCGATCTCGCAGGAGGCGCACGAGGCGCTGGCCGTCGCGATGAACCGGATCGGCGGCAAGTCGAACACCGGCGAGGGCGGCGAGGATCCGGCGCGCTACGTGCGGCTCCCCAACGGCGACTCCAAGAACTCGGCCATCAAGCAGGTGGCGTCCGGCCGGTTCGGCGTGACCAGCCAGTACCTGGTCATGGCCAAGGAGCTGCAGATCAAGATGGCGCAGGGCGCGAAGCCGGGCGAGGGCGGCCAGCTCCCCGGCACCAAGGTCTATCCCTGGATCGCCAAGACCCGGCACTCGACGCCGGGCGTGGGCCTCATCTCGCCGCCGCCGCACCACGACATCTACTCGATCGAGGACCTGGCGCAGCTCATCCACGACCTCAAGAACGCGAACAAGGATGCGCGCATCTCGGTGAAGCTCGTGGCCGAGGTCGGCGTCGGAACCATCGCCGCCGGCGTGGCCAAGGCCCACGCCGACGTGGTGCTCATCTCCGGGCACGACGGCGGCACCGGCGCCTCGCCGCTCACGTCGATCAAGCACGCCGGCATCCCCTGGGAGCTGGGCCTGGCCGAGGCGCACCAGGTGCTGCTCCTCAACGACCTCCGCTCGCGCATCGTGGTGGAGGTGGACGGGCAGCTCAAGACCGGCCGCGACGTGGTGATCGGTGCGCTGCTCGGCGCCGAGGAGTTCGGGTTCGCCACCGCGCCGCTCGTGGTGCTGGGCTGCGTGATGATGCGCGCCTGCCACCTCAACACCTGCCCCGTGGGCGTCGCCACCCAGGACCCGCGTCTCCGCGCCCGGTTCACCGGCGATCCGGCCCACGTCGTGAACTTCATGCGCTTCGTCGCGCAGGAGGTCCGCGAGTACATGGCCGAGCTCGGCTTCCGCACGATCGACGAGATGGTCGGCCGGTCGGAGCGGATCGAGATGCGCCGGGCGGTCGACCACTGGAAGGCGCGCAACCTCGACTTCTCGCGCATCCTTCACAAGCCGAAGGTGCCGAAGAGCTACGGCCGCACCTGCCAGATCCCGCAGGACCACGGGCTCGACAAGACCCTCGATGCGACCACGCTCCTCGAGCTGGCGCGGCCGGCGATCGAGGCGGGCACGCCGGTCCGGGCGGAGGTGCCCATCCGCAACGTCCACCGGGTGGTGGGGACGCAGGTCGGCTCGGAGGTCACCCGCCGGCACGGCCCGAAGGGCCTGCCCGACGACACCATCCACTTCCGGTTCACCGGCTCGGCCGGCCAGTCGTTCGGCGCGTTCGTGCCGCGCGGCATGACGCTCGTCCTGGAGGGCGACGCCAACGACTACTGCGGGAAGGGGCTCTCGGGCGGGCGGATCGTGGTGGTGCCGCCGCGGCAGTCCACGTTCATCCCGGAGGAGAACATCATCATCGGCAACGTGGCCTTCTACGGCGCGACCTCCGGCGAGGCGTTCATCCGCGGGGTCGCGGGAGAGCGGTTCTGCGTCCGGAACTCCGGCGTCCACGCGGTGGTGGAGGGCGTGGGTGATCACGGCTGCGAGTACATGACCGGCGGTCGGGTGGTGGTGCTCGGGAAGACCGGCCGGAACTTCGCGGCCGGCATGTCCGGCGGCGTGGCCTACGTCCTGGACGAGGACGGCAAGTTCGCGAGCCGCTGCAACAAGGAGATGGTGAGCCTCTCCCGCCTCGAGGACGTGGAGGAGATCGCGGCGGTGCGGGCGCTGGTGGAGAAGCACACCGTCGCGACCGAGAGCGCCAATGCCCGGCGCGTGCTCGACAACTGGGAGCACGTCCTCCAGCGGCTGGTCCGGGTGATGCCCAACGACTACCGCCGCGTGCTCGAGGCACAGCGGAAGATGCGCGCCAAAGGGCTCTCGCAGGAGGAGGCGGAGCTGGCCGCGTTCGAGGAGAATGCGCGCGACGTGGCCCGCGTGGGTGGGAACTAGCATGGGAAAGCCGACCGGATTCATGGAGTACCAGCGCGAGCCGGCGCACCAGCGGCCGCCCCTCGAGCGGATCAAGGACTGGTCCGAGGAGCACCCGCCCTACCCGGAGGAGACCCTCCGCCTCCAGGGCGCGCGCTGCATGGACTGCGGCATCCCCTTCTGCCACACGGGGAAGATCATCGCCGGCATGGCCAGCGGCTGCCCGGTGAACAACCTCATCCCGGAGTGGAACGACCTCGTCTACCGGGGACAGTGGCACGAGGCGTACATCCGGCTCGCCAAGACCAACAACTTCCCCGAGTTCACGGGCCGTGTCTGCCCCGCGCCGTGCGAGGGGAGCTGCACGGTCGGGATCAACGATCCGCCGGTCACGATCAAGACCATCGAGTGCGAGATCGTGGACCGAGCGTTCCGCGAGGGCTGGGTCGTGCCGCAGCCGCCGCCCGTCCGGACCGGCAAGCGGGTGGCAGTGGTGGGCTCCGGGCCCGCCGGGCTCGCCGCCGCCCAGCAGCTCAACAAGGCTGGCCACACGGTCACGGTCTTCGAGCGCGACGATCGGATCGGCGGGCTGCTCATGTATGGGATTCCCAACATGAAGCTCGACAAGGGGATCGTCGAGCGGCGGGTCCGGCTCATCGCCGACGAGGGCGTCCGGTTCGTCACCCAGACCGAGATCGGCAAGCACTTCCCTGCGGGTCGGCTGGTGAAGGAGTACGAGGCGGTGGTGCTGTGCGGCGGGGCCACCCAGGCCCGGGATCTCCCGGTCGAGGGGCGGAACCTCCAGGGCATCCACCTCGCGATGGAGTTCCTGCACGCGAACACGAAGTCGCTGCTCGACTCGAAGCACGCCGACGGAAAGTTCATCTCCGCCAGGGGCAAGCACGTCGTGGTGATCGGCGGCGGGGACACGGGCACCGACTGCGTCGGCACCTCGATCCGGCACGGCGCGAAGAGCCTCGTCCAGCTCGAGATCATGCCGCGGCCGCCCGACCAGCGCGCGGCGGACAATCCGTGGCCGCAGTGGCCCAAGGTCCTCAAGGTGGACTACGGCCAGGAGGAGGCCAAGGCGCTCTGGGGCGAGGACCCGCGGCAGTTCCAGGTCCTGACCAAGCGCTTCGTCGGCGACGCGGAGGGGCGGGTGAAGGAGCTCCACCTCGTCAAGGTGGAGTGGGCGAAGGGCCCGGACGGACGGCTGGGCCCGCGCGAGATCCCCGGCACCGAGCGCGTGCTGCCGGCGGAGCTGGTGCTGCTCGCCCTCGGGTTCACCGGCCCGGAGAAGCCGATGCTCGAGCAGCTCGGCGTCAAGCTCGACGACCGCGGCAACGTCTGGACCGACCCCAACAAGATGACGAGCGTCCCCGGGGTCTTCGCGGCCGGCGACATGTCCCGGGGACAGTCGCTCGTGGTCTGGGCGATCCGCGAGGGTCGGCTCGCCGCGCAGTCGGTGGACCGGTACCTGTCGCACGGGGAGACGGTGCTGCCGACCTAGCCGCGCCGGAGCCCGCGATCAGCAGTTCCCCCACGCGGGGCTCGTCCGCGACGCGCAGTGCGGCTCGCCCTCGCGCCCGCTATTCGAGGCGGATGCCAATCCGCGCTCGTCACGTCACCGCACTCGCTCTCGCGCTCGCCGCGGGCTCCGCCCGGGCGGAGCTCGTCAAGAAGACCGTCGAGTACCGCCAGGGGGACGCCGTCCTCGAGGGCTACCTCGTCTATGACAGCGCCGGGCCAGCGAAGAAGCCGGGCGTCGTCGTTTTCCACCAGTGGAAGGGGATCACCGACCACGAGCGGCGGCGGGCGGAGCAGCTCGCGCAGCTCGGGTACGTCGCCCTGGCCGCCGACATCTACGGGAAGGGGGTCCGCCCGCCCGACCCCAAGGCGGCCGGCGCCGAGTCCGGCAAGTACCGCGGGAACCGCCCGCTCCTTCGCGCGCGCGCCCAGGCGGCCGTCGCCGCCCTGCGGAGCCAGACCAACGTGCGGTCCGACGCGATCGCCGCGATCGGCTACTGCTTCGGCGGCGGCGCCGCGCTCGAGCTGGCGCGCTCCGGCGCAGACGTCGCCGGCGTGGTCAGCTTCCACGGGAGCCTCGCCACGCCGACGCCACAGGACGCGAAGAACATCCGGGGCAAGGTCCTCGTGCTGCACGGCGCCGACGATCCCGCCGCCCCGCGGGCGGAGGTGCTCGCGCTCCAGGACGAGCTCACCGCGGGCGGGGTGGACTGGCAGGTGGTCCTCTACTCCGGCGCCGTCCATTCGTTCACGCAGGTGGAGGCGGGGAACGACAAGTCGAAGGGCAGCGCCTACGACGCCCGCGCGGACCGCCGCTCGTGGGAGGCGATGAAGGACTTCCTGAACGAGCTGTTCGGCGGCTCCTGACCCGCCCCGCCGCGGCGCGGCATCGCTCCCGCGCGGTGCGGCCCGAGAAGTGCGAGGCTGCCGCTTGACAGGTCCGTGCGCGCGCGCTGAAGTGCTTTCGCGATTCGTGAAATACCCGTGAGCAGCGAAAGGCGTCACCCGTCGCGATTGCGTAGCGTGGGTCAGGGCGCGGACCGGCGTACCGGTCCGGGATTCTCTTCTTCGGTGTCATGAACGTCGCTCGAGCCTCGTCTGGCATCGCGGCGGTCGGCAACGTGCGGAAGCAAGGCCCACCCATCCGGGCGGATGGGTGCGGATTCCCGTGTCCCATCGAAATGGAGGCTTCTTCATGAAGTCGTTCCCCCGCACTCTCTGGAAGACGTGCGCCCTCGGTTCCTTCGGGCTGCTCCTCGTGACGGCCGCGCCGGCGCTGGCGCAGTCGAAGCTCGCCAACCCGTTCTCCGGGGCCACGATGTACGTGAACCCGGACTACACCGCGAAGGCGAACGCCGAGGCGGCGAGCCAGTCCGGCACCCTGGCCGCCGCGATGCGCACCGTCGGCCAGCAGCCGCAGGCGGTGTGGATGGACCGGATCGCGGCAGTTCCCAGCCTCGCGACCCACCTCGACGCGACGCTCGCCCAGGGCAAGAACCTCTTTCTCGGCGTGGTGTACGACCTGCCCGGTCGCGACTGCGCCGCGCTCGCCTCGAACGGCGAGCTCCCCGGCACGGCCGAGGGTCTGGCCCGCTACAAGACCGAGTACATCGACCCGATCGTCGCCACCGTGTCGCAGTCGAAGTACGCGAACCTCCGGATCGTCTTCGTGGTCGAGCCGGACAGCCTCCCGAACCTCGTCACGAACCTCAGCGACCCCGAGTGCGCGCAGATGGAGTCGCAGGGCATCTACGCCCAGGGCATCCAGTACGCGGTCAACCAGCTCGCCGCGCGCCCCAACGTCTACCTGTACCTCGACGCCGGCCACTCCGGCTGGCTCGGCTGGCCGAACAACTTCGACGGCTGGATCAACAAGATGAACACCATCTCGTCCGGCTTCACGGGAGGGAAGGGCGCGATCCACGGCTTCGTGGACGACACCGCCAACACCCTGCCCACGGAGGAGCCGTTCATCGACGACAACACGACGGTGGGCGGGCGGCCGGTCCGCGAATCCACGTTCTACGACTGGAACCCGTACGTCGAGGAGCGGACCTTCGCGATCGCGATGCAGCAGCGGTTCGCGTCCGCGGGCTGGACCGGCGTGGGCATGCTGATCGACACCTCGCGCAACGGCTGGGGCGGCTCGCAGCGGCCGACCGCCGCCTCCACCAGCACCGACCTCAACACCTGGGTCAACGCGTCCAAGGTCGATCGCCGCGCGCACCGCGGCCTCTGGTGCAACCCCCTGGGCGCCGGCATCGGCGCGCTGCCGACCGCCTCGACCGGCATCGCGAACGTCGACGCGTTCGTCTGGGTGAAGCCGCCCGGTGAGTCGGACGGCGCCTCCCGCGACATCCCGAACGACCAGGGCAAGCGGTTCGACCGGATGTGCGACCCGACCTACACCACCCAGTACGGCGTCCTCACCGGCGCCACGCCGGACGCGCCGCTCTCCGGCGACTGGTTCTCCGCGCAGTTCAGGACGCTCGTCGCGAACGCCTATCCCGCCATCGGCGGCGGCGGCGGCACGACCAACACGCTCACCGTGACCCGGGCCGGGGCGGGCACCGGCACGGTCACCTCGAGCCCGTCCGGCATCAACTGCGGCACGACGTGCAGCGCCAGCTTCTCGAGCACCTCCACGGTGACCCTGACGGCGTCCCCGGCGAGCGGCTCGACCTTCGGGAGCTGGAGCGGCTGCACCGGCAGCAGCGGGGCGACCTGCACCGTCTCCATGAGCCAGGCGCGGTCGGTCACCGCCACGTTCAACGGCGGCGGCGGTGGTGGCGGCACGACGTGCGCGAACCCGATCACGTTCACCGGCAACACCAACAACTTCAACACCACCGGCGCGGTCTGCTACCGGACCACCGCGGCCACGATCAACGGCTGGGGCTGCTACAACTTCGACGGCCGAACGGTCACGGTGGGGGGACAGGCCCGCACCTGCGGGCAGATGCCTCTCACGCGGTCGGCCGACGGCTACTACTTCTCCGTCACGGCCGGTCAGTTCCCGTGGGCCGGCATCTACACCTGGTAGCGATCTCGAATCGACGCTGAGTGAATACGGGCAGGGCGGGGCACTCCGGTGCCCTCCCTGCCCGTCGCTGTCTCGTGGAAAAAAAACGAGGCGCCGGCTGCCCGGCGGTCGGGCGCGGCGCCTCCCGCGAGACGCCGCCCGTGTTCGGCATCTCGCGCACGCGTTTCGTAGCAGGGGTGCGGACCGAGCGCAGCGTTTCGTTCGGGGATGCAGGCCGCCAGGAAGTCGCGCGGCGCCGTGCCCGGTGCGCGATGCCGCGCGACCCGCGCCTCCGCGGGTGAGAAACACTTTGGCCGCGGCCCGGTCCGGGGCGCGCTACCATGTCCGACCCCGCCGTGCGTGGCGCGTGCTCTCACCTTAAGGAACATCCCTTGACCCGACCCGGGACAGAAGCCTTCTCCGATCCGGACCAGGCCGCGCTCACCGAGGAGGAGCGGCGGCTCGTCCGGGAGGAGGAGGCGCTCCTCCGGACCGTGCAGCGGTCGCTCGCCGAGCGCCGCTCCGGGCTCCGTACGGAGGGGGACATGGCCGATCGCCTGCGCGAGCTGCGCGACGAGGCGCTCGACTCCACCGCGAAGGATCTGCCCACGGTGTTCCAGGAGATGGGGCTCGTGCGCGCCGTGATGGAGCGCGCGCGCCCGGACTCCATGCCGGAGCCTGCGACGCCCTACTTCGCCCATCTGCGGATCCGCGAGGGCGAGGAGGAGCGGGACTACTGCCTGGGGCGGCACACGTTCGTCGATCGTGCGGCGGGCGTGCGGGTGGTGGACTGGCGCTGGGCGCCCGTGGCGGCGATCTTCTACCGCTACCGCGAGGAGGAGGAGTTCGAGGAGCAGTTCCCCGGGCGCGTGAGCCGCGGGCACGTGGTCGCGCGCAGGGTGGTGGTGGTGGAGCGCGGCGTGCTCGTCCGCGTGACCGACGGGCGGCACGCGCTCGTGCGCGCGCCCGGCGGCGCTTGGCATGCCTCCTCGCCGCAGGCCGCCGCCCTCGGC
>JAEZXM010000483.1 GCA_023419875.1 Pseudomonadota bacterium
GGCGGGATCCGCGGGGGGCGGGCCGCCGGTCCAGTGGAGGTCGGCGGGCACGTGGAGGTCGTCGGAGACGAAACGGCGGAGCGGAGAGGTGTGCCGGCAGGCGCCGAGGTGGTCGATCGGGACGACGGGCATGCGCCGAGAGTACAGCACCGGTGTCTCGCGGGGGGAGTTGGGGCAAGCTAGGGACGCGATGCACCCCGCCCTCCTGCTCCTCCTCGTCCAGGCTCCCGATCTCGCCGCCCTCGCGGAGAAGGCCCGCCCCGCGGTCGTGAAGCTCGCCGCCGAGGACGTGCTCGGAAACGAGGTGGGCAACGGCACGGGCTTCTTCGTCTCGGCCGACGGGCGGATCCTCACGAACCACCACGTCATCCAGGGCGAGCCGAAGCTCGTGGCGCTCCTCGAGGGGAAGCGGCGCGTCGCGATCCTCGGCGTGCTGGCGGACGACGAGGAGAACGACCTTGCGGTCTTGCAGGCGGCGCCGGGGAGCTACCCGATGTTGAGCCTCGAGGCCGGCCGCGACGCGCGGGTCGGCGAGTCGGTGGCGGTGATCGGCAGCCCCATCGGCTGGGCCGGGACGCTCTCGAACGGGATCGTCTCCGCGACACGGGAGGAGGGAGCGGACTTCGACGACCTCGGGTTCGGGAAGCGCCCGAGCTGGCAGATCCAGATCAGCGCGCCCATCTCTCCCGGCTCGAGCGGCTCGCCGGTCCTGGCCGAGGACGGCAAGGTGCTCGGCGTGGCGGTGGGACGCGACTTCCGCGGCCAGGCCCTCAACTTCGCCATCCCCGCGAAGAAGGGGCTGGCGCTCCTCGCGTCGATCCCTCCGGGCGCAAAGCCGCGCCCGCTCTCGGCCGCGGTTGCTCCCCCGAGCCGCACCGCCCGAAACCTCGCCATCTCCGCGGGCGTGTTCCTGCTCCTCGCCGGCGTCGCCTGGATCGTCCTCCGGCGCCCGCGGGCAGGCCCCGCTCCGTACGACGCCTGAGCTCGATGCCGGCTCGACACGCAGAGGTGCTGATCGTCGGCGGCGGGATCGTCGGGCTCACGCTCGCCCGCGAGCTCGTCCTGCGGGGCCGCGAGGGCGTGGTGGTGATCGAGAAGGAGCCGGAGCTCGGCCGGCACGCCTCGGGACGGAACAGCGGCGTCTTGCACGCGGGCATCTACTACTCGCCCGACAGCCTCAAGGCGCGGACGTGCCTGCGCGGGAACGAGCTCCTGCGGGCGTACTGCCGCGAGAAGGGCCTCCCACTCCTCGAGGCCGGCAAGGTGATCGTCGCGCGCTCCGGGGACGAGCTGCCGGCGCTCGAGGAGCTGCACCGCCGCGCGGTGGCGAACGGGACGCCGGTCGCGTGGCTCGACGAGCTCCAGCTCGCGGAGGTGGAGCCGCTCGCGCGGACCACCGGCCGGGCGCTCTTCTCGCCTCGGACCGCGGCGGTCGATCCCCGGCGCGTGCTCGAGGCGCTCCGGGCCGACCTCGAGGCGAGCGGGCGCTCCTCGGTCCTTCTCGACACTGCGCTCCTCGGTCGGGCCGGGCCGGGCCGCGTGCGGACCACGCAGGGAGAGATCGCCTATTCGCGGCTCGTGAACGCCGCCGGCGCCCACTGCGATCGCGTCGCCCGGCTGTTCGGGCTCGGGGGCGAGTACCGGATGGTGCCGTTCAAGGGCCTCTACCGGAAGCTCCGCCCGGGCGCGGAGTTCCCGATCCGCGGGAACGTCTACCCCGTCCCCGACATCAGGAACCCGTTCCTCGGCGTGCACTTCTCGCGCAGCGTCCACGGCGACGTCTACCTCGGCCCGACCGCCATCCCCGCCCTCGGCCGCGAGAACTACGGGCTCCTCGCCGGCGCGGGGTCCGAGGCCGCCCGCTTCCTCGCCGCGGACGCCGTCCTCTTCTTCGCCAACCGCCGCTTCCGCGAGGTGGCCCTCATCGAGCCGAGGAAGTACCTGCCCGCCTTCTTCCACCGCGACGCGCGGCGGCTCGTGAAGGCGTACGACCCGAGCCTGTTCGAGCGGGCCGCGAAGGTCGGCATCCGCGCCCAGCTCGTGGACTGGCGCACGAAGGAGCTCGTGATGGACTTCCGGGTCGAGGCGAAGGACGAGACGGTGCACGTCATGAACCCCATCTCGCCGGCCTTCACGGCCTCGATGGAGCTCGCGCGGTTGATCGCCGACCAGCACTTCCGGCCGGCGTAGACCGTTTCGCCGGCCG
The DNA here is from genome assembly GCA_023419875.1 of Pseudomonadota bacterium. Classification (GTDB taxonomy): domain Bacteria; phylum Myxococcota; class Myxococcia; order Myxococcales; family Anaeromyxobacteraceae; genus Anaeromyxobacter. The sequence goes on from JAEZXM010000483.1 coordinate 2,207, forward strand.
GTTCGTTCCACCGTGGAGGCCCGACCTCGGGCCAGGGAGACACCATGCGACTGCGCCTCGCCGCCCCGCTGCTCGCCCTCGTCACCCTCTCGGCGCACCCCGCCGCCGCCCAGGTCCTCGCGCCGCCCCGCCTCGCCATCCGCGGCGCGGAGAAGCCCATCTCGATCGCCGCCCTCGACGTGAGGGTCGTGGTCCAGGGCCTCGCCGCCGAGACGACCGAGACCGTCACCTTCCACAACCCGAACGGCCGGGTCCTCGAGGGGGAGCTGGTGTTCCCGCTGCCCGATGGTGCCGCGGTGACCGGCTTCGCCCTCGACGTGGAGGGCAAGCTCGTGGACGGCGTGGTGGTCCCGAAGGAGCAGGCCCGGGTCGTGCTCGAGGCCGAGATCCGCAAGGGCGTCGATCCGGGCCTGGTCGAGCACGTGCGGGGCAACGTGTACCGCGCGCGCGTCTATCCCATCCCGGCCCGCGGGACGCGGACGATCCGGCTGCGCTGGGTCTCGCCGATCGCGACGAAGGGGGACGAGGGCGCGTACCACCTGCCGCTCCCGTATCGCGCGAACCTGCCGGAGCTCGCGATCCGCGTGGAGGTGATCCGGCCGCCGGCGACGCCGCGGGTGGAGGGCGGGTTCGGGAACCTGACGCTCGAGAAGCAGAGCGACCGGTGGGTGGCCGAGGCGCGACTCGCAGATGCACCGGCGGATCGCGACCTGTTCGTCCGCTTGCCCCAGCTCGGCGACGCCTGGCTCTCGGCCGAGGCGGCCGGCGCCGACGTGTTCTTCTCGCTCTCGGCGCGAGAGCCGAAGTTCGTGAAGCGGTCGCTCCCCCCGGCGCCCCGCCGGATCGCGCTCGCCTGGGATGCCTCCGGCAGCCGGAGCAAGGAGGCCACCGAGAAGGAGCTCGCCTATCTGAAGTCGCTCCTCGCCGGCTGGTCCGGCACCGGCGTGGACCTCGTCGTCTTCCGCGATCGCCCCGAGCGTCCGCAGGCGTTCGCCGCGGGCGAGTGGGCGAAGCTCGAGGCCGCGCTCCGGGCCGCACCGGCCGACGGCGGTACGGCCCTGGGCGCGCTCGACCTCCGCCGCGCCGCGCTCCCGGACAGGGACGACGCCCTCTGGATCCTCGTGACCGACGGCCTCGGCACGCTTGATGAAGCCCTGCCGGCGTCCGGCGGCGTTCCGGTCTATCCCGTGACCGGCGCCACCGAGGCGGACCGGGCCCTTCTGCGCCACCTGGCGGCCGCGACCGGCGGGCGGCTCCTCGACGTCCGGGCCGCCGGATCCAGGCTCGGCTTCGAGGACGTTCGCCTCGCGCAGGTGCTGGCCGAACCGGTCGGCGCCGTCGCCGACCTGCAGCTCACGGGCGGATCCGGTCCGCTCACCTCCCAGGTGACGGGCCGCCTCCTCGCCCCCGAGGCCGAGCTCACGCTCGTCTTCACCGACGGCGCGCGCGAGATCGAACGGCGGACCGTGAAGGTCCGCCGCGCCGACGCCGCCCGGTTCGACGACGGCCCGGGGCCGGTGGCCACCGCGTGGGCCCAGGCCCGCGCCGAGGCGCTGGGCCTCTTCCCGGAGAAGAACGCCGACGCGCTCCTCGTGCTCGGCCGCCGGTTCGGCCTCGTCACCCCGGGGACGTCGATCCTCGTCCTCGAGACGCTGGAGCAACACCTCGAGCACCGCATCGAGCCCGCCGCAACGCGCCCCGAGCTCCGCGCGTCGTACCTCGCCCGCGCCGGCGAGCAGAGGAAGCTCCAGCTCGCGGCCGACCGGAGCGCGCTCGAGCAGGTCGTGGTCGCATGGAATGCGCGGGTCGCCTGGTGGGAGAAGCGGCATGAGGTGCCGCAGGGGTGGCGGTGGAGCGAGCCGCGCCGGAAGCTGCGGGCCCGCAACGGAGACGCCGTGGCGAACGAGGAGGAGGCCGAGCGCCACAGCGCGATGGAGGTCGCGATGGCGCCCGCCGCCGCGCCCGCCCCCGCCAACGGGAACGGCCGCGCGTTCGCGGACAAGAAGGCCGAAACGGACGGCTCCGGCGCCCAGGCGTCGATCGCCATCCAGCCCTGGGATCCGAAGGTGCCCTACCTCGCGGCGATGAAGGCCGCCGGGCCCGGGAAGGCCTACGACGTCTACCTCACAGAGCGGGCGAAGCACGCCGGCCCGAGCTTCTACCTCGACTGCGCCGGCTTCTTCCTCCAGGCAGGCGATCGCGCCCTCGGGATCCGCGTCCTCTCGAACCTCGCCGAGCTGCGCCTCGACGACGCCGGCCTGCTCCGCGTGATGGCCTGGCGGCTCGCGCAGGCGGGCGAGCTCGACCTGGCGGTGGACGCGCTCGAGAAGGTGCTCCGCCTCCGGCCCGAGGAGCCGCAGTCGCGGCGCGACCTGGCGCTCGTGCTCTCCGACCGCGCCGACGCCAAGGGCAGGTCCGCCGACGCCGCGCGCGCGGTCGCGTTGCTCTGGGACGTCGGGCGGCGGAGCTGGGAGCGCGCGCCGGACCTCGAGCTCGTGGCGCTCATGGAGCTGAACCGGATCCTGGCGCGGGCCGGGCGCCGGGGCTGGACGGATGTCGCGAAGGCGGCCCCGGTCGATCCACGGTTGGTGAAGCTCCTCGACCTCGACGCCCGCGTGTCGCTCTCCTGGGACGTGGACATGACGGACGTGGACCTGCACGTCCTCGAGCCCACCGGCGAGCACGCCTACTACGGCCACCGCGAGACCCGCCTCGGCGGCCTCGTCTCGCAGGACGTGACGCAGGGGTACGGGCCGGAGGAGTACCTCGTCCGCCGCGCGCTGCCGGGCGCGTACGACGTGCGCGTGCACTACTACGGCTCGGGACAGCAGACGCTCATGGGCCCGGCCACGCTCGTCGCCACCGTCTACACGAACTGGGGCCGCCCCGACGAGCGGCGCGAGGTGCTGACGCTCCGGCTCCAGGAGCCGAAGGATCTGGAGAGGATCGGCGTCGTCCGGATCGGGGGCGGCCGGAAGGCGCACTGAGCGTGTGGGACCCAGATGGGGCGTACCCGTCACGCCCCATCGCCTGCCCTGCTCCTCTCCTCACGTAGCAGCTGGTTTTCCGGAGGGGGGAACCGGCGACGACCTCGCGGGAACACGGGCCCGTGGGGTCGCGCCGCAGCTCCTTCGTTCGCGAAGGAGCAGGCTAGCGCGCCGCGGCGTTTGCGACCTGCTCTCGGTCCGGCGCCGCGGCGCGAGCCTCATGCGCCCGGACGTCGAAGTACGCGGCGAGGGCATCTCTCGCGACCGACGTCGCGCGCACGCGCCACAGCCGCTCGTTCACGATCACCGTGGCCACCGCCACCTCGGGGCGATCCGCGGGCGCGTAGCCCACGAACCACGAGTAGTCGCGGAACGGCTCCTTGTCGGCGAGCGAGCCAGTCTTCCCCGCCACCGGCACGCCGCGGAGCGCGGCTTGCCCGCGCCGGAAGGTCCGGCGGGCGGTGCCGTCGGTGACGGTGCCCCGCATCATCTCGGCGAGCGCCGCGGCCACCTCGGGCTCCAGCACGCGCACCGGCGCCGCCGCCGGCGGCGCGGAACCGCCCTCCACCTCGTCCACGAGGCGCGGAGGGACGAACAACCCGTCGTTCGCCACGATCGCAGCCAGCAGCGCCGCGTGCATGGGCGAGAGCCGGACCGGACCGAAGCCGGCGGCGGTGGCGGCGCGCTGGAACGGATCCTCGTCGATGACGGCGACGGAGGGCTCCACCGCGTGCGGGAAGGGGATGCGGGCGTTGAAGAACAAGCGGGAGGAGGCCTCGCGCAGCGCCTCGGCGCTGAGCCCGCGATCGGCGAGCTTCGCGAACACCACGTTGGTGCTCCGGCCGAAGGCGGCGTCGAGCGAGAGGCAGCGGTGGTCGCGCCGTGGGTCGTCGGCGAGGAGGCGCGGCGCGAGCCGGTGGCGCCCGCCGTGGTAGCAGACCTCCTCGTCGGGGGAGACGCCCCGCTCGAGGAGCGCGGCGGCGGTGACGAGCTTGAAGATGCTGGCGGCCGGTGCGAGCGCGCGGAGGGCGAGGCCGGTCGCGTCCGGCTCCGCGCGGGAGTGCTCGGCCATGGCCAGCACCCGTCCGGTGGAGGGCTCGATGAGGACCGTCACGCCCCAGGGGACCGCGTTCTGCCGGAGCGTGCGGGTGAGGCGTTCCTGGAGCGGGCTCGAGAGGGTCAGGATCGCTCGGCCCGGACCGTACGTGGCGACGAAGCGGCCCAGCTCGGGGTCGTACCGGGCCTCGCCCAGCGGCGGAGGCTCGGCGGGTGCGGCCGGCGCGGGCGCCGCGGCCGGGTGCGGCTCTTCCACGGCCGGTGAGATCGCGTCCTCGGCCAGCGGGGCCGCGAAGGAGGAGAGGAGGAGAACGGCGACGGGGATGGGGACGAGGAGCGATCGATCGAGCTTCATCGGAGCGGGACCTGCGGGCGGCGACCAACCGGGCCAGTGTGCACGACGCTCTGCGGCGGGTCAAAGTACGTGCCCCAGGTTCGAGGGACAATTCTCGCTTGGGAGGTCTGCCCATGTGCGGGGTCCTCCGTGCTGCTCCCACGCCCCCGCGCTCGTGCAAAAAGAAAGAGGACCGGGTCGCCCCGGTCCTCCGGATCTCCAGGCTGCGCGTCCTTGCGCTACGCCCGGGCGCGCGCCGCCTTCTTGGCCTTGGCGGCGACCTTCTTCGGCGCCGCCTTCCCGTTCTTCATCGCCTTGCCGGCCTTCTTCGGCGCCTTCTGCTCCTTGAGAACCGCCTGCGCCGCCGCGAGCCGCGCGATCGGGAGCCGGTACGGCGAGCAGGAGACGTAGTCGAGGCCGATCGAGTCGCAGAACTCGACGGAGCTCGGGTCGCCGCCGTGCTCGCCGCAGATGCCGAGCTTCATGCCGGTCCGGGTGGCGCGGCCGCGCTCCGCCGCGATCTTCATGAGCTGCCCCACGCCGTCGCGGTCGATGGAGACGAAGGGGTCGACGGGGAAGATGTCCTTCTCGAGGTAGTGCTTCAGCACCGCCCCGACGTCGTCGCGGGAGAGGCCGAACGTCGTCTGGGTGAGGTCGTTCGTGCCGAAGGAGAAGAACTCGGCGGTCTTGGCGATCTCGGCGGCCTGCAGTGCGCCGCGCGGGATCTCGATCATCGTGCCCACGATCACCTTCATCTTCACCTTGCGCGCGTCGATGACCTCCTGCGCCACCCGCTTCACGATGGCGGCCTGATCGTCGAGCTCCTTCTTCGAGCCGACCAGCGGGATCATCACCTCGGGCTCGGCCTTGCCGCCCGCGGCGATGACGTCGGCGGCGGCCTCGTAGATGGCGCGCGCCTGCATCTCGGTGATCTCGGGGTAGGCGATGCCGAGGCGGCAGCCGCGGTGACCGAGCATCGGGTTCGACTCGTGCAGCTCGTCCACCCGGGCCTTCACGCGCTCGACCGACTTGCCGGTCGCCCGGGCGAGCTCGGCGATGCCGGGCTCGTCGTGCGGGAGGAACTCGTGGAGCGGCGGGTCGATGGTCCGGACGGTGACGGGCCTGCCCTCCATCGCCTCGAAGATGCCCTTGAAGTCCGCGCGCTGGATGGGGAGGAGCTTCGCGAGCGCCCTCTTCCGCTCCTCGACGTTGTCGGCGACGATCATCTCGCGCATCGGCAGCGTCTTGCCCTCGCCGAAGAACATGTGCTCGGTGCGGCAGAGGCCGATGCCCTGGGCGCCGAAGGCGATCGCGGTGGTCGCCTGATCGGGCTGGTCGGCGTTGGCGCGGACCTTGAGCCGGCGCAGCGAGTCGGCCCAGCCCATCACCGCGGCGAACTCCTGGTAGACGGGCGCGTTCTTCGGGTCGAGGTTCTTCTCGACGAGCACCTGGACGACCTCGGACGGGCTCGTCTCCAGGCGGCCCTCGATCACCTCGCCGGCGGAGCCGTCGATGGAGACCCAATCGCCCTCCTTGAAGACGCGCTTCCCGTTCCCGGTGTCCACGGTCATGGAGCGGCCGTGGTAGTCGAACGAGAGCGCCTCGCAGCCCACGATGGCCACCTTGCCCATCTGCCGGGCGACGAGGGCCGCGTGGGAGGTCATGCCGCCGAAGGCGGTGAGGAAGCCCTCGGAGGCGGCCATGCCGCGGATGTCCTCGGGCGAGGTCTCGTGGCGGGCGAGGAGCACGGTCTCACCGCGCGCCTTCCAGGCCTCGGCGTCGTCGGCGAAGAACACGAGCCGGCCGCTGGCCGCGCCCGGGCCCGCAGGGAGGCCCTTGGCGAGGAGCTTGCCGCCCTTGAGCGCCGCCTTCTTCGCCTCGATGTTGAAGATCGGGCGGAGGAGGTGGTTGAGCGCCTCGGGCTCGATGCGGAGGAGCGCCTCGTCCTTGGTGATCACCTTGGCCGTCGCGAGGTCCACCGCGATGCGGACGGCGGCGAGGCCGGTCCGCTTCCCGTTGCGGGTCTGCAGGACGTAGAGCTTGCCCTGCTCGATGGTGAACTCGATGTCCTGCATGTCCCGGTAGTGCTTCTCGAGCTTAGCGCGCGTGGCCTGGAGCTGCTTCAGGATCTCCGGCCACTTCGCCGCCATCTCCGCGATCTTCTGCGGCGTGCGGGTACCGGCGACGACGTCCTCGCCCTGGGCGTTCACCAGGAACTCGCCGTAGAACTCGTTGTCGCCGGTGGCGGGGTTGCGGGTGAAGGCCACGCCGGTGCCCGAGTCGTCGCCCATGTTGCCGAACACCATCGACTGCACGTTGACGGCGGTGCCCCACTCGCTGGGGTAGCCGTGCATGCGGCGGTAGGTGATGGCCCGGTCGTTTTCCCAGGACCGGAACACCGCCATGACGGCCTCCATGAGCTGGCCGTACGGGTCGGTGGGGAAGTCCATGCCGGTGCGCTTCTTGATCTCCGCCTTGAACTCGGAGACGAGCTCCCGGAGCGCGTCCACCGGGAGGTCGGAGTCGTACTTCGCCCCGCGCGCGTGCTTCTTCTTCTCGAGGATCTCCTCGAAGGGATCGCGGTCCTCCTTCTTCTCGGGCTTCATCCCGAGGACCACGTCGCCGAACATCGCCACGAACCGGCGGTAGCTGTCCCAGGCGAAGCGGGCGTTGCCGGCCTTCACGGCCAGCGCCTCGACGGTCTGGTCGTTCAGGCCGAGGTTGAGGACGGTGTCCATCATGCCCGGCATCGAGACGCGGGCGCCGGACCGGACGGAGACGAGCAGCGGGTCCTTGTCGTCGCCGAACTTCTTGCCGGTGAGCGCCTCGACCTTCTTCATCGCGGCCTTGATCTCGGCCTCGAGGCCCTTGGGCGTCCGCTTCCCGCCCTTGTAGTACTCGGTGCAGACCTCGGTGGTGATGGTGAAGCCCGGGGGAACGGGGATGCCGATGCTCGACATCTCGGCGAGGCCGGCGCCCTTGCCGCCGAGCAGCTCCTTCATGTCCCTGTCGCCGTCGGCCTTGCCGCCGCCGAACGAGTAGATCCGCTTCGTCGCCATGTATGTTGTCCTCGCGTCTGCTGGTGCCCTGGCGTACGCCCAGGGTGAAGAAGGTCCGGCGCTCCGGTTCCGCGCGGCCTCTTGCCTGCGCGGCGAGACCTCCCGCGCCGGAATTCGGCCGCCGCAATACCCCCTGCAAGCCATCGCGTCAATGCACGAGCGAGCGGCCGCGCCGAGGCGCAGGTGCGACGCGGCGCCGAGCGGGGCGCGAGCGCGCCGTCCGTTTCATCAGAGGCGCAGGGCCTCGATGCGCGCCTCGTCCCGTTCCGGCTCAACCTCGTAGATTTCCTGTAGATCTCCCTCCCGCCACTCGACTGCCACTTTCGGGGCGTCCTTGCCCTTTCCGTACCTCGCCACGATCCGTGCGGCCACAAGCCGCTCCTCCCAGGTCGGGGTGCCCTCGACGAGCGCCACGGGGCCGAGCACGTCGCGCGCCTCGAGCCGCGCGCGACCTGCGACGTGGTGCTCGAGGAGCGCGTTCTCCACCTCGGTCCGGGCGACCACGAGCTTCGCCCGTGGTGAGAGGCGGAAGTGCCGTCCGGTGGAGAGCAGGATGACGTCGTCCCGGTCGATGGCGCGCTCCTCGCCGGCCGCCTCGCGCGCGTCGAGGACGTCGAAGAACTTCCGGGAGAAGCTCTCGTCCGTGAGGTAGCAACAGCCCCCCGCGGGCTGCGGCCAGTTCTCGATCCCGAGCTCCTTCGCGAGCGCCATCTGCCGGGCGCGCGAGCGCCCGCTGATGTCCAGGAGGCGGGCGCGATCGACCGTGCCCTCCTTCTCCGGGACGGTCGGCTCGAGGAGCTGGGCGGAGAGCGGACGGAGGAGCCGGCCCTCGAGGCCGGACTCCCGCTCGATGATCCGGAGCGTGTCCCGCCGCTGGCTCTTCGGGCGCTGGCCGAGCACCTCGCCGGTGAAGACGAACTCCGCGCCCTCCGCCTCCATGATCTCCTTGGCCCGCCGCATCATGAAGACGCGGCAGTCCACGCACGGGTTGGCGTTCGCGCCGTAGCCCCAGCGCGGGTGGACGAGCATGTCGAAGTAGGCCTTGCCGGAGATGTCGACGTACTCGACCTCCACCTCGAGCTCGGCGGCGGCGCGGAGCGCCTCGTTCTGCGGGATGGTGCCGTCGGCCCTGCCGCCCTTCCTCCGCTGCGTCTCGGTGATGCAGAGGCCGGTGTAGAAGTTGACGGCCTTCACCTCGATCCCCTGCCGGCGCACGAGCGCCAGGGCCAGGGTCGAGTCGAGGCCGCCGGAGATGAGGCCGATCGCTTTCACGGTTCCCGCCACGGCTCACCGCCCGCCCTTCCGTACGAAGCTCCGGAAGACCTTGCCCTCGCGCACCGTGGCGAGGTGCTCGTTCCGCGTCGCCTTGCACCACATGGGCATGTCGAGCTGGATGCCCGGGTCGGTGGAGATGACGCACAGCACCGCACCCGCGTCGATCCCCTTCACCGCCCGGGCCGCCTCGACGATCGGGTACGGGCACAGCTTCCCGGAGGTGTCGATGGTCCGGGCCGGCTCGGGCAGCGTGACGGTCTCGGTCACAGGGCCTCCCTTTAGCCGCTCCGCCGGGATGCGGCAACGGCGAGAGCGCCGCCGGATGCCGAGCGGCCGCTCCCCCGCGGCCCATGTGTTGACGAAGCGCAGCGTCCGGTGGTTCATGGGGGGCTCGAAACTCCCTTTCACGGAGCGGAAGGCATGAAGAACGTCAGCTGGGTCTTGGCGCTGGTGGTCGGTCTCGTGGTCGGCTTCTTCGGCGGAGCGGCGTACCAGGGCGCCCGGAAGCCCGCAACGGCGCCCGCAACGGCGCGCGCCCCCCGGCCCGTGGACCCGACGGTCTACCGTGTCCCGATCGACGGCTCGGCGGTGAAGGGCCCCGCCGACGCGCTCGTCACCATCGTCGAGTCGTCGGACTTCCAGTGTCCGTACTGCAGGAACGTGATCCCGACCCTCGAGAAGGTCGAGAAGGCGTACCGGGGCAAGGTGCGGTTCGTCTTCAAGCACAACCCGCTGCCCATGCACCCGCAGGCGCCCGCGGCCGCGCACGCCGCCGAGGCCGCCCGGGCGCAGGGCGGGGACGAGAAGTTCTGGAAGATGCATGACGCGCTCTTCGCGGCGTCCGATCTGAGCCAGGCCACGCTCGAGGGGCTCGCCGGCAAGCTGGGCCTCGACCTGGAGCGGTTCAAGGCGGATCTCGGCGCGGAGATCGCCAAGGGACGGATCGAGAAGGATCAGGAGCTCATGCGCACGCTCGGCGCGCGCGGAACGCCCGCGTTCTTCATCAACGGACGCAAGCTCACGGGTGCGCGGCCGTTCGAGGACTTCAAGGCGCTCGTCGACGAGGAGCTCGAGAAGGCGCGGGCGATGGTCAAGGCGGGCACGCCGGCCTCCCAGGTGTACGAGGCGATCCAGGCGAAGGCGGCGGCGACCCCGCCTGCGGCCGCGGAGCCGAGGCCCGACCCCGAGCGGCCCTCGGCCCGGCCCGCGGAGCAGATCGTCTACCGCAAGGTCGCGATCCGCCCCGACGACCCGGTGCGCGGCCCGGCGGACGCCGCCGTCACGGTGGTGCTGTTCTCGGACTTCCAGTGCCCCTTCTGCGCGAAGGTCGAGCCCACGCTCCGCGCGCTCGAGGAGGAGTTCCCCGGGAAGCTCCGGGTGGTCTGGAAGCACCAGCCGCTCCCGATGCACCCGCAGGCGGTCCCGGCGGCGGTCGCGGCCGAGGCGGCCCGCGAGCAGGGCAAGTTCTGGAAGATGCACGGCAAGCTGTTCGAGAACCCGGCAGGGCTCGCCCCCGACGTCTTCGAGCGGTACGCGAAGGAGATCGGCCTCGACCTCGCGCGCTACAAGAAGTCGGTCGCGGGGGAGACGGCGCAGAAGCGCGTGGCGGCCGACCAGCAGCAGGCCGGTGAGCTGGGCGTGAACGGCACCCCGACCCTGTTCTTCAACTGCCGGATGGTGGTGGGCGCGCTGCCCATGGAGATGATGAAGCCCATCGTCGAGGACGAGCTCGCGAAGGCAGCAAAGGTGGGCAAGGTCGGCAAGGGGTTCTACGACAAGGCCTGCGCGGCCAACCTCGCGCTCGCGGCCCTGCAGCCCCCGCCCCCGCCTCCGCCGGCGGAGCCCGCCGCGGAGGTCCCCGCCGACGCCCTCGGCGTCCGCGCCGACGATCCGATTCGCGGGAGCCCCAAGGCGCCGGTGACGGTCGTCCTCTTCTCCGACTTCGAGTGTCCGTTCTGCAGCCGGGTCGAGCCCACGCTCGCGAGGGTCCGCCAGGAGTACGGCAACAAGGTGCGGATCGTCTGGAAGCACCAGCCGCTCCCGTTCCACAAGCAGGCCGTTCCCGCCGCCGTGGCGGCCGAGGCGGCGCGCGAGCAGGGGAAGTTCTGGGAGATGCACGACCGGATCTTCGCGAACCAGCAGGGGCTCTCGGCCGAGCCCTACGCGCAGCTCGCGAAGGAGATTGGCCTCGACGTCGCCAAGTTCGAGGCCGCCCGGAAGTCCGGGCGCGGCACCGCGCGCATCCAGGAGGACCAGGCGATCGCGCAGCGGAACGGCGTCGACGGGACGCCGACGCTGTTCGTGAACGGGGAGCGGATCGTCGGCGCGGTCCCGTACGAGCAGATCAAGTCGGTGATCGATCGGAAGCTCGCGAAGAAGTAGGGCGCGAGGCTCTTCTTGATCCGTTCGTCCTGAGCGTAGCAGCCGCGAAGCGGCTGCGGAGTCGAAGGACGAACGGACGTGCCGAGCCGCTCGGACTTCAGCCACTGCCGTACGCCGCCTCCGCGCCTCCGCCCGGACCCCGCGCCGCTACCTCGGTCGCGCGGCGGCGGACGCGCTCCGCGCGCGGCGGCTCGCGAGTCGATTGGGCGGTCGCGCGAAACTCGGCCGGCCACTTCCCGCTTCGCGGGGTGGCCGGCCTCAGACATCGCGCGACCGCTGCGTTGGCTTCGTCCCGCGCGCGGGGTCGGTCAGCGAGCGTGGCGCGACCTCGGTGGCCGCTTGCGCGGGGTCCGGGCGGAGGCGCTCCGGCGGCTGAGATGGCGAGAGCGTTCCTTTGTGAGTCCGTTCGTCCTGAGCCCTTCGACCCCGGGCCTGCTTCGCAGGCCCTACGCTCAGGGTAAACGGAGTCGAAGGACGAACTGTCGAGCCCGCGGCTCACCCCCGAAGGCCCTCCGGGGCCTAGATCGACGCCGCGTGGATCTGCCAGAGCAGGATCGACGCCGCGCACGCCACGTTGAGCGAGTTCACCTGCCCGCGCATCGGGATCGCGACCATCGCGTCGGAGAGCCGGCGCAGGGCGGCGCTCATCCCGAGCGCCTCGTTGCCCAGGACCAGGGCGCACGGCCGGCGCAGGAGCGGGGTCGTGCTGGGGGTCGTGCCGGCGGAGTCGGTGCCGATCACGGTCAGGCCGACGCGCGCCCGCTCCCGCGTGAGCCAGGCCTCGAGCGCCGCGACCGACTCGACCTGGACGACCGGCGTGTGGAACACCGCGCCCATGCTCGCCCGGATCACCTTCGGGTCGCGGACGTCCACGCCGTGGCCGGTGGTGATCACCGCGTCGACCCCGAACGCGTTCGCCGAGCGGAGGATCGTCCCGAGGTTCCCGTGGTCGCTCGGGCGGTCGAAGACGAGCACGAGCGGTGAGGGGCCGAGGGCGAGGTCCTCGAGCGCGACCGGCGCGTCGGCGACGGTCATCAAGAGCTCCGACGGCTCCTCGCGATCGGCGAGCTCCCGGTAGAGCTCGGGCGCGAGGTGCAGGAGCTCGTCGTGCTCCACCCGCCCGAGGAGCTCGCGGGCCCAGCGCGAGAGCTTCGCGGGATCGGCGCAGAGGATCCGTCGTACGCGGCGGCCGGCGGCGATCGCCTGCTTGATCGGCTCGATCCCCTCGATGAACACCTCGCCCAGCTCGCTGCGCTTCTGCCGGTTGCGCTTCAGCGCCTCGAGCACCTGGAAGGTCGCGTTGCGCGAGCGGATGGAGCGGGGGCGAGGGCGAGGCATCCGTGGAGGGTTGCCGGACGGAGGTTTCGGCGCAAGGGCTAGCGCATCGCCAGGCACGCTTCGACGGCCAACCAGAACAGCGGCCCGCGGCCGGGATGGCCGTCCCAGTCGCGGGCGTCCCAGGCCGGGCCCGAGAGATCGTCGCCGGCGTAGAGGAGCAGCCCGAGCTTCTTGCCGCGGTGACGGGCGACCGCGAACAGGGCGGCCGCCTCCATCTCCACCGTGCAGCAGCCCTCGACGCGCCGCCGGGCGATCCGGTCCGGCGTCTCGCGGTAGAACGCGTCGGTGGTCCAGGTCCTTCCGCGACGGTAGGCGACGCCGCGGCGACGCAACGCCTCCTCGATCGCGGCCACGGCGTCGGGGTTCGCGGAGACGGTGCGGGAGGGCGCGAGGTAGTGGTGCGACGTGCCCTCGTCGCGCACCGCGTCCTCGGGGACGATGACGTGCCCAAGGACGAGGTCGCGATCCAGCGCGCCTGCCCCGCCGCAGACCACGATCCGCTCCGCCCCGAGCGCGATCACCTCCTCGATGAGCCCTGCCGCGAGCGGTCCGCCGAGGCCGGCGTGGTACACGGCAACCCGCTGACCCTCGTGCTCGAGCTCGTAGATCGGGTGCTCGCCGAGCTCCGACCGCAGGGCGGTGAGCCTCCGCGCCCTGCCCGCGCTCACGAGCGACGCCAGGACCTCGCCGAAGAAGCAGGCCACCGCACGGGCGGGCATGTCCGCGCGTCGCTCGATGGTGCGGGAGGGCTCGATGAGCGCCTCGCCCGGGTCGTGCTCGAGGAGGGGCGAGCGGGCCACGGCTGCCGGAACGAACGGTGCGCCGGCGCGCACGGTACCTACCCAACGCGCGAGCTCGCGCGCCACCTCCGCCGGAGTGAGCGCGGTGGTGTCGATGACGTTCACCTGCCAGCGCGGATCGCCGAGCCGCCAGTCGGCCCACCGGTCCCAGCGCATCTCCGGCCAGCCGCCGTCCCGGATCACGTCGGGGCGCCAGGTCGGATCGGCCGAGTGCACGCGGAGCCACGCGGACCAGGTGAGCGTGTCCTGGGTGGCGCCGTGCGTGCCGCGCGAGCGGAGGCGATCGATCCGGAGGACGTCGGCGCAGTCGAGGAGACAGACCGCGATCGGCCCTGCCTCCTCCGCGGACGGACACGCGAGGATCTCGCCCAGCACCGCCTGCCCGCAGACGACCAGGTCGCGGCCCTCGCGCGCGTACGCGATGCCGCGACGGAGCCACGCCTCGGTCTCCCGCTGCCGCCACGCCTTGTCGGCGCCGGGAGGCACGCCGACCTCGTCGAAGTCGTGGAGCGCGACCTCGGGCAAGAGCCGACCGAGCTCCGGCAAACAGGCCGTCTTGCCCGCGCCGCTCGCGCCGGTGACGAAGAAGATCATCGGCTCCCCCCCGGCCCGCGTCCTACAGGAATTCGCAGAGGTACGCGGACGGCGCCTCCGCCTTCACGTCGAACCCGCTCTTCGCCGGGACCTCGAAGATGGTGCCGGCGGGATAGGCACGAAAGGCGGTCGCGCCGGCGGGCTTCACCCAGAGCTCACCCGAGATGACCGTCATCCGCTCGGCGGCCTCGGTGCCGAAGTGGAACTCCCCCACGTCGATGACGCCCACGGTGGCGCGGCGGGCGTTCCGCTCGAACCCGACGCTCTGGACCTTCCCCTCGAAGTAGGTGTTGTGCTTGAGCATGGGGGCGGTTCATAGCACGGCGAGGTTCCGGGGGTGAGGGGCCCTTCAGGTCGAGCCCGCGCGAGCTTGCCGATAACGAGACATCAGCTCGTCTCCGTACGCGAGCCGCGCAGCGTATTGGTTGTGGCGCTCGCAGAGGACTCTCAGGTTTTCGACCGTGGTCGGGCCGCCCTTCCCCTTCGGCACGATGTGATCGAGTTGCGGACGCATCTTCGAGCCGCAGATGCCGCCGGATGCGAGCTTCCACTGGCAGCATCCGGCGTCGCGCCGCCAGACCTCGCGTCGGATCTCGGCGGGGATGTGGTCGGAGTCAGACGTGGCCGCCTGATTCGCGGCCCGCCGAGGGCGAGGCTTCGCGACCAGCGCCCTTCTCTTGGCATCCCTCGCCAGGGCCGCCTCGGCGCCAAGCTCCAGGACGTCCGCGATGGTGGCTCCGGGATGCGAGTGCGAAAGCGCCAGCCGGGCCGCCTCGACCTTCGCCAGCAGTTCGCGAGTGACCGTGAGGTGCAGGCGGCTCAGCTCGGCGGTCAACGGGTCGGTGACGTCGCGGCGCGGTTCGGGCCGGGCCTCCCTCGTTGGTTGCAGCGCATTGGTGGCAGCGGAGTTCACCGGGTGAACTGGAGGAGCGGAAACCTGCGGCACCGCCGAGGGTAGGAGAGCGGCAGTCGGCGCGGGCGCCGCGACCTGCTCGCGCTCCACCGCAACCGTGACGACCTCCCGGATTGGCACGACCGACCGAGGCGAGAGCTCCGCCGAGACCAGCTTCGCCTCCTGCCTCGAGACATGGAAGAACCGCGGTAAGACCTCGGCGCGGTTCTCGGGGGTCATCACCCTCGCCACCTCGGCGATGCTCGTGATGCAGAGCTTCCCCTCCCGGAGTGCGTCGAGCACCTCCGGGAACCGCTGGACGAGGTAGACCGCCTTCGCGCGGTAGAAGGCGTTTCCGCGCGAGAGTCCGAGCTCCCGGACCAGGAACTCGAAGAGGCTCGGGTACCCGAGCTCCTCCCAGCACCGCCTGCGATCGAACGCGGCCAGCTCGGAGATGAAGTCGGCCATCGAGCGGCGCTCGTTGCGGAGCAGGGCGGCGAGGCGGGACACGAGGTCGAGGGCGGAGGGGATAGGCGTCATTTGAAGAGGATTGCACGGGGGGCTGACATTGAAGGGGCACTTGAATGGGATCGAGGTCCTCAATGTCGGTGCGTTGCCAGCCTGAGCGGCCTCATGTTCCAGGAGTTACCGAAGCTCGCCCGGCGCAAGGGTCCCGCCCGATCCGGGCTTGCCCGTTCTCTGCCGACCGACCCCTCTGTCCGGGCGTGGGAGAGGCAGGGCCATGACGATCGTGTCGGGCCAGCGGCAGTGATAGCGTATGGCCATGGATGTTGGGCCGTTCTCCAAGGTAGGCAGGTGGGCCGCTGTTGTGCTCGTCATAGTGCTTGCGAGCGGAGCGGCGCATGTTGCGTACCGCGCATGGTGGCTGCCCTCGTGGCGGAGCTGGCCCAGCGAACCCTTCTCAGCGGACAAATGGCGCAGCACCTCGGAGAACGGGCGGCACATCTTTTGGAAAGACCTTCGGAGCCGCAGTCTTCTCGTCGGTGCTGCACGGCAGGACGTGATCGACTTGCTCGGTCCGCCAAGCAGCGATGCGGGCCTGTACCTCACGTACGTGGTGAAGGACAGAGATGCCCGCGAGTACACCTTCAACTTCGTGTACCTGATTCAGCTCAATCTGGATGAAGCCGGCCGAGTGACACGAGCTTTCATTCGCCACGACTAAGGGTGGTTGGTGATTCGCGATCACCTGCGGTGCTCGCGAACCACGACAGCCGTTTAGCATGATCTTCACGGGGCGTGCCGCCCCGCCCCGCCAGCAGAGCCGGCGGGACCTCACCCCTGCTCCGCGGGGGCCCTGCGCCGTGCTCGCCACTTCGCGGCTGCGCGCGGCTGCCCCGCGGCGGAGAAGCTGCGCCCCTCCCCCCAGCGAAGCTTGGGCCCCCCTCCCTACACGTCGGCCTGCTGTTCACGAATCACGAACGCTCGTTAGCCAGACCCGAGTTCACCCGGTGAACTCGCCGACTCCATCCCCCGCCCACCCCCCCCCCCCCCCGGCCACCCCGCCCCCCTCA